>JBDRTC010000770.1:0-4558 GCA_043824335.1 Planctomycetota bacterium
CCGCCCTTCCGAGAAGGTGCAGGATGCCCGTGCCCCGGGGAAGGAGCGTTTCCAGGCCGCTCCGTTTTTCACTTGCCACTGGAGGGTCCCGTCGGTGTTGAAAGCGAAGATGACGAGATCGTCGTCCACGTCGCCGGTCACGTAGAGGCGCTCGCCGACCACGATCGGCGACGACCATCCCTTGCCCAACCCATCGACCTTCCACAGCAGCTTCGGCCCTCCCTCGGGCCAACTCGCGAGGAGGCCCTGCTCCTCCGAGGTTCCATCCCGCCGCGGCCCTCGCCACTGCGGCCAACCCGGCTCCGGCGACGCAATGAGCCCGTCGGCGGCGACCACGGCGGCCGCGGACGCTGCTTCCCCAGCCATCGCGGGCATAACCAGCAGGCACAGGAACACGGTACCCACGGCACGCCATGTCCGTGGGCTACGTTTCTCGCGGCAGTTCCGCACGGCGCCAAGATAACTTATCATGAGTGACATATCCCCTTCGTAGAGCAGGTCTGACGACGGGAGCGTCAGAGCCCCGGCTCGCCGTAAGCCCTTGTCAATATTGACTTTTTGGCAGCAATACAGTATAGATGAGGCCGTCGTTCGGACGATAGAGGCCGTGTGTAGAATATAGGAGTATGTCGCCCCGAAGACAACAGGTCGGGACTCACAGACGCCAGCATGCAATTCAGAAGCCAGAAACATCAGCGAGTCTTTCAGCGCGTGCTCTCCGGACTTGAGCGTCTGGGATACGGAGAGAGTCTTCTTTTTCGGGAGTATCTCATTCACGATTGCTTCCTGGCGGATGCGCCGACGCGGACGCTCCCCGCAGCAGCGTTCGGTCGAGAACCGCCGTCATACGATACCGCTTGCATCGCCGTTCTTGTTCCGACCCAGAAGACAGGAGCGGATCTCGTTTCCGATTATCGAGCCCTCGGGGCGCCCGTTGCCCTGGAAGTGCGCGAGGACCGGATCGTCCAATGGAGGGTCGGCGCGGAGCCGAATCGGATTGCCAAGTGGGACGAGTTCCCTCCCGAGGCACTCGCGAGGAAACTGCGAGATAGGAAGGAAGAATGGTCGCCTGACACAATCCTTCGCGGCAAGAATGTCTTCGCAAAGCTGGCGCCGCGCCAACTGGACTTCATCGATTTGGGGTTGATCCCGGCACTCGAACATCATGTCCGCGAGAAGCTGGATCGTCTTTTGCACGAAGTTCTCAACGTCGGTGCGCGAGTGTATAAGCGCCGTATGGGCCGCGAGCCTGAAATGCAGCACCTCTTTCGATTAGTGTTTCGTTTCATCGCAGCCAAGGTCTTGTGTGACCGGCGCGTTGAAAGGTTCCGGTCCATCAGTGACGCCTCCGACCCGGACGCGATCCTGACCCGGGTGGCTCGCTATTACAGTCAGAGCGAACCGATCATCGAAGATACGGAAACGAAGGAGGCAGTTGCGAGACGAATCTGGGAGGCAATCGGTTTTCAGAACTTGTCGGTTGAGGCGCTCGCCTACGTCTACGAGAACACGCTCGTCGACGAGCAGCTCCGCCGAAAGCTGGGAACGCACAGCACTCCATCCAGCGTTGCCCGGTACGTTGTCAGTCGCTTGATCGACGAAGAAGTCGTTTCTAACACGTTGCGGATTGTTGAGCCGTGTTCCGGGCACGCGATCTTTCTGGTTGCCGCACTGGAGCGGTTGCGTGATCTGCTCCCCAGTGATTTGGATCCGCAGGAGCGACATGGTTTCTTCGTACGCGCGTTGCGCGGCTTCGAACTTGATCCGTTCGCGTCTGAGATAGGCAAGCTTTGCCTGATGCTCGCCGATTTTCCCTTCCCGGACGGGTGGCGACTCGTGGAAGGGGACGTGTTCGATTCGCGACCCTTTCTGTCGACTCTCAGCCAAGCCGATGTCGTCTTGTGCAACCCTCCCTTCGGGGACTTCTCAAACGCTGAGCGACACAAGTACCAAGAGAGGCGTGCCATCCAGAGGCCGGCTGAATTGCTGCATCGAGTCCTTGACCGAGTCAAGTCGTCGGCCACGTTGGGATTCGTCCTTCCCCGTCAGTTCCTTGACGGTCGTGCGTATCGGGACGTCCGGCGGCGCGTGGCGGAGAAGTACGAGTCTGTCGAAATTGTCGCCTTACCAGATCGCGTGTTCCGCGTGTCGCAACTTGAAACTGCTCTGGTGATCGCCAAGAAGCCGTGTGCACATCATGCGAAAGTGACCGTTGTTTTCGAACACGTGTCTGATGCGGACAGGGACCGTTTCCTCCTGGATTATGAGGTCACACGCAGGGATGTGCTGGAAAAGACGATAGCCCATTTCGGGAAGAGCGCCACGGTGCCTCCACTGGGCGAAGTGTGGCAGCGCCTGGACGGCTTCCCGAGGCTGTACGATGTCGCCGAATTGCATCGCGGAATCGAATGGCAGCCTCCGTTTGACGAGGCCAAGTACATCTCTGCCAAGCCGAAGCGCTGGTTCGTCGAAGGCGTGCGCAGAGTGACCAATCGGTACTTTTCATTCCAGACTCCTGATACATGCCACCTCTCAGTGCGGCACGAAGATCGGCGTGGAAACGCGTTTGACCTTCCCTGGAACGAGCCAAAGGCAATCCTGAATGCCGTGAGGGTTTCGCGAGGGCCCTGGCGCATTGCCGCATTCCCCGACACAGAGGGCCTCATCTGCTCCCAGAACTTCTTCGGCATCTGGCCTTCCACCAACTGGTCTGTCGCGAGCCTGGCGGCGGCTGTAAATGGTCCCGTTGCCAATGCATTCGTGGCCGTCAAAGAGAGTGGCCGTCATAACCGAAAAATGACCCTGCAACAGATTCCTTTACCGCTGTTGACGGACCCACAGCGTGCCACCCTAGACCGCTTAGTCGAGGAATACTGGCAGATCGCGAACATCGAAGCCAAAGCCTTCCTGGGTGCGGTCGAGCGGCCGCCCCGGGAGCAGGCCCTGCGCACCACGCTCTTGAAAATCGACGCGTTGGTCTTGAAAGGCTACAGGCTTCCGCCGCGCATTGAACGAAGCCTTTTGGACTTCTTCCGTGGATGGCCACGACGCGTTTCGTTCACGTTCACCGAGTACTTCTCTGACGGGTTCGCGCCAACGATTCCGCTCTGGATGTACATCTCGGAGGAGTACGAACGGTGCCGCTCCGATTTCTTGCTTCAGCGCGCGCCTCAAATCTCAGACCCTGCCCTCATTGGCGCGCTTGCTGAGGTCGAGTAAGTGGAAGACGCAGTTGAGGGTTACCTGCTGGACAACAACATAATCTCGATTCTCGTGCGCCCGGCGGATGAGCGTTACCCGCGGGTCAGAGCGCATCTGGAGGCAGTGCAACCCTCGCCAATCTTCCTGCCTGTCATTGCGATCGCAGAAATTGAGTATGGAATGGCGAAGGCGGAGAACCCGGACGAGAAGCAACAAGCAGCGATGCGGCAATTCTTTGCCCAATACCCGTTGCATTTAGGTATCGACGACCACACAATAGAACCCTACGCGCTAATCCGAGCACAGTTGTGGAAAACGCATGCGACCAAGCGGCGGCGCGGGCACAAAGAGACCCTGCCCGAAGAACTAGTGAATCGGGAAAGTGGAAAGCTGCTTAGCATCGACGAACGAGACCTGCTTATCGCCTGTGTTGCCGTGCAGTACAACCTCGTCCTTGCCACATGTGACGAAAACCCCGGCATGAAAGCCGTCGAGGAAGCTGCAGCGGAACTCGAGACGGCAGGTCACCCCGTCCGCCTCCGGATCAGCTACTGGGGGAGATAGAAGGAAACCAAGCGCCCAAGCTATTGTCCAAGTCGCACCACCAGAGGGAGGT
Organism: Planctomycetota bacterium; assembly: GCA_043824335.1. Taxonomy (GTDB): domain Bacteria; phylum Planctomycetota; class Planctomycetia; order Pirellulales; family Thermoguttaceae; genus JBDRTC01. The sequence continues at coordinate 3,818 of JBDRTC010000770.1, forward strand.
TGACCGATGAGTACGAAAGAGAAGCTGAGCCGGCGTCGTTTTCTTTCAGGCGCGGCCGTGGCCGGCGCGGCGACGATCATTCCTCGCCACGTGCTGGGCGCCCCGGGCGAGCCGTCGGCCAACGAGAAGCTGAACATCGCCGGGGTGGGCGTTGGTGGGATGGGGTCGGGCGACGTCCGCCGGGTGCCCACCGAGAACATCGTGGCCATTTGCGACGTCGACGCCAACCACGCGGCCAACGCGGCCAAGCCCTTTCCCGGCGCAAAGATCTACGACGACTTCCGCAAGATGCTCGATGCCGAGAAGGATATCGACGCGGTGATGGTCGCCACGCCCGACCACAACCACGCCCAGGTCACGATGGCGGCCCTCAGGATGGGCAAGCACGTCTTCTGCCAGAAGCCCCTCACGCACAGCGTTCACGAAGCCCTCGAAGTCGCCAAGGCGGCCAAGGAGGCGGGCGTGGCCACCCAAATGGGAAACCAGGGCCAGGCAAGCGAAGGGGCACGGTTGACCTGCGAATACATTGCGGCGGGCGCGATCGGCCAGGTCCGCGAGATCCACTCCTGGTCGAACCGGCAGCCCGACATCTCGCCCCGCGGCGTCCCCCGGCCCAGCGACACGCCGCCCGTGCCCGACGGTCTCAACTGGGACCTCTGGCTCGGCCCCGCGCCCGAGCGCCCCTATCACCCAACCTATCTTCCCTTCCGTTGGCGCGGCTGGTGGGATTTTGGCACGGGC
>JBDRTC010000771.1:0-3982 GCA_043824335.1 Planctomycetota bacterium
ATCGCCGAACTCCAATGAGAGCCGTTCATCCGAGTACGTGGCCTTGGTGGCGGCGTAGCTCTTCCCCTCCTTCTTCACGCGGGCAAATGGCGACGGCGGGGCCTGCTTCGAGTAGTCCACGCCGCTCTTGCGGTCGGTGAATCGCAAGGCCTGTCCGTTGGCGCCCACGGCGAGCGTCGTGTACTCGTTCTCGACAGTCAGCGCGATGTCCGGTTGGGCTTCAGCCGCCGCAGGCTGAAGAACCGGCGCTGTGCAACAGATCATCGACACCAGTATCTTCCACGTTAGCATGGATACGCTCCTCATTGGGATTGGGCTCACTCGGGATCGAGCGGATGAACGGTGGCAACCTCCTCGGTGATGGTGAAGCGAACGTCCTTGTGTGTTTGTAGCAGCGAGGCCGGGAAGCTTCGGCTCACCGGCCCGAGCAGGGTGCGTCTCAATAGGAACCGCTGCCAGTGCCAGTCGAGGAAGACGTGTACGCGCCGGGCACCCAGAATCTCTTTCATGCCAATCGTCACGGCGAAGTCGGGAACTCGCCCGAGATCGCCGCCGGTGCCAAAAATGCTGTTGGTGGCCTTCGTCGTTTCCGCGAGCTTGACGACGCGCGTGGGGGACCGAGCGAACGATTCGTCCGTCCAGCACTCACTTGCCGCCGGCGGCTCATTGAACGCGAGGTGCCCGTTCAGACCGATCCCGGCGAAGGCCATGTCGACGCCGCCCCAGCGACGGATGGCCCGATCGACCGCGCCGGTGTCCTTCGGGTCGGGCACGACCCAGTTCCGCTTCTTAAACCCGCACTCCCGCACGGCTTTTTCGGCGAAGTGGCTGGTGATGAAGCGGGTGAAGCTGAACGGATCGGACGGGGGGACGTTTTGGCTGGCGTCGGCCGTGAGGTACTCGTCCATCGAAATGATGAAGAGCCGCGAAAGATCGATCTTCTCGGCAGCCGCGATCTCGGCCATTTGCCGCCATTGGCCGGTCGGACCGACCGGCATGATGATCACGACCCGCTTCTTGCGCTTGTTCGCCGCCCGAACGCGCCGGAGGATCGTTCCGGCAAACTCGACGGCCAGCGCCTCGCGATCCGCGACAACCTCGATCGGCACACCCGAGCGCCTGCGGAGTTGGGCGAGCGTACACGAGGCGATTCGGTCCGGCGGCAGCGGCTTCATCGGTTCGTTCCCTTTGCTTCGGTTCGCGCCGATCTTTCCAGGTCGCTCGGCTGGTGCAGTGACTCTGGCGATTCTTCTCGTCGACCGCAATCGGCGAAGGTGACGACACTCTGCCATTTAGCTGCCGCCGGTACGGCGGCTTTGTATGCGACAGCCCTTTCAACCGCGTGCCGCCGTACCGGCGGCACGCTAAACGGGTGAGGTGTTTCTCACGCGAGCCGCAGGGTCCGTTAACTCATTCGGAGAAACCGTTCCCTTCCTCGCAGGCCGACAGGACTCCATAATGCTCGTCGGATTCCATGGGCGGCCAATTGCACTTGGGCCAGTTCCAGGCGCCGTCTTCCCGCTGCAAGGTCCACATGCGGTCCAGGGCTTGTCGAGTCAGTGGGTGCAGTTTGCCCGTCGTGGCAGCGTCGTTGAACGCCAGGGCGGCCGCCGTGGCGACGACTTCCGCGTGAGAACGAGGGCCTTCCGTCGCCCACCGATCACCGACAAGTCGCTCTGCCAGTGCCCGCACCTGCCGATGCGCGGGGGCGTCGCTCGAAATTCCGGGCCGGGCGCAGAGGTACCCATGGTCTGTATGGCAGGAAAAACACTCTCGCTCTTTCTGCCACCGAAGCGACACCGAGTCGAGAAAATGTGCGGCCTTTTCGAGGGAGAATTCCTCGGCCACCGGTTCGCCCGGCTGATTGGGGCCGGGATCGACGACATTTTCAAGTGTGACCGGCTCAGCGACCGACGCCGCTTGCACGCTCAACGTGCATGCTCCCAAGAACCCCAGGAAGACAGACGGGTGAAGCGACTTTCCCATCGACCTGCATCTCCCTGCCCGGGCTTGAAGTGGAAAACCTCGGTCTTGACGTGACTCGGGCCTTGACCAGCTTGGGGGCTGCGCCGGGCGTTGTCAAGCTGGCGACTTTGACGCAAATTCCGGCTACTTCAACACGGCCGGCGTGCCGTACCGCAGAGATTCCGACTTCTTCTACACCCAGTTCACTGTGAATTTCTAGGTCTGGGTGCCATACCAAAAGGGGGGGGTCGATCGGAACTCCTGGACACTCTCCTCTGCCGTGAACGGTCTCCTGACCGATCCGCCCGGCCGGGCCGCAGGTCGGGATGGCACCGTGTGAGACCCAGGGAATGGGGCGGCGGGACCGGCGGTCGCCTACACTGTTACAAGGGGAAGCTCATCCCCCCGGTTGACGGATTTCGCGACGTGGGCTAGAATGAAAAAGGGCAATTACGCATCTTCCACGTTCTTGCGTCTTCTGCGAACGCGAAAGGCACACCGTCCGAATGCAGGTTTCCAGCGAAGTGTTCCGCCAGTGGCTGGCGAGGCAGATCAAGGACTACCTGGCAGCCCACCCCGAAGTGACGGTCCAGGAGTTGGCGGGCCAGATCGGCGTTTCCGCGCCCACGATCAGTCGCTGGAAGGCTGAGCAGACGAACGTCGCGGAGGAGCACCACGAGCGTCTGTTCGCCGCGCTGGGTATCCACAAAGAGGACTTGGCGCGGGAATTGGGGGCCGACTCGGTGACGCTCCCTGTCGTGCGAGCCAGGGGTGCAGTCCGCACTCGCGGCGCAATCCGCACCCGCGGGGTGGGCGGTGCGACGGCAGGCCCGCTTGCCGGCCCGGCAGCGGTGGGTCACGGCCCCACGTGGCGAGCCTCAGTCCCCAGACGCGTGTTTGCGGTCCTGTTGGAAAGTTCTTGGACGCCCGAGTTGGCTTGGCTCCGCGAGGCGGTCCGGTCGGAACGTGCGAAGCTGGCCCAACTCATGGGCGAAGAGCCGCTTGCCCCCGGCGGCTTTCGATTCGGGCAAGCCGAATGTGCTCTCATGACGCCCGAGAGGCCCAACCGCCAGATCCTCCGCACCTTGCTGGAAGGGATACGACAGGCTGGTCGGGCAGAGGATCTCGCACTTCTGTATTTGTGGGCCGATCTCGGGCGCGACGAAGAAAACCGCCTCATCGTCCGGTTTCCCGAAGACCGAGGGGGCACCCTGCTGGCCGAGTTGGCGGACTGGGCGTCCAACGCCGCGCAACGCACCGTGTTGATCCTGGAAGGTCGTTGGCCGGACTGCGAGCAGGGTGTCACGGCCGGCCAGGACCTACGATTGGAGACCGACTTGAAGGCCATGTCCCGACGGGGGCTCTACCTGGTTGTGGCAGCCCTGCCCCAGCAAGAGGCGGAATTGGAAGAGTGGCCCTTTTTCAGCAGCCTGATCTCTGAGGGCATTCGCTCGGGTGAGGCCGATTTGAATCGGGACGGCATGATTACGCTCGCCGAGTTGTGCGAGTACGCCTCGCGGCATATCGACCCCCGCAATCTCCTCGCTTTGCAGCGGATTGCCGCCGGTGAACCGGCGTCTGTCGTGCCTGCTCCCCGGTTCATTTCTGAAAGCGCCGGACAAGACGTGGCCGTGGCGGTTCAGAGCCCGGAGGGCGCGCCCATCTCCCCTCCAGGTCCCGGCCTCGATTCTTGAGCCTGGAATCATCTAGGCAAGCATCAACGCTCGCTGTGGCGGTCGTCGGCGGATCGTCCCCGCACAACTGTCCGGCAGGGCATCTAAGCCGGGACACGCTGGCACGCTGAGTTGAAAAGGCCTCGAGTAGCACTTTGGTGCATGTATCGAATGCACCATAAGTAGTACTTTTGTGGGTGCCGGGCGTTTTTTTCCACAATATCGGAACAACCCGAAGAACTCTGCGTAAAAACTTTTAGCTGCGTAGATACTCATCAAAAAACTGCGTACAATCGATCAAGGCGTTGTAAGTGTGAATTCCCTGTCAAATGGCATGATGATTC
>JBDRTC010000772.1:0-18121 GCA_043824335.1 Planctomycetota bacterium
GGCTGGATCCATTTTGACGCCGACTATCACCAGATCCAAGAGCACTTCGAAAGCGGACTCGAAGAAGACGTGGCGCTCTACAACGAGTACCACGCCCTCTTGGTCCGGCTTGGCCATCTGCACTGCCGCAAAACGCCCCGGTGCGACGGCTGCCCCTTGGCCGATCTCCTGCCCGACGGCGGCCCCCTCGAACCGGACGACTAACTCGTCCGTGGAGGGGCAGTCCATTGGCCGCCGTGCCGGCGGCCGCTAAACTGAAGGGACGTACCGGCGACCTGACACGTTTAGCCGCCGCCGGTACGGCGGCGTCCCAACTCGGGGACAGTTCCATGATCATCGCCTATCACTCCGTTTTCACAACGTACGGCACTTGGCTGCCGAACGACCCGCGGGGCTCCTACTCCAAGGAAACCTACAAAGCCGAACTGGCGGAATTGGGCGAGATCAAGTACGGCCGGCAAACCCCGCAACCGGGCCGAAAGGTCGTCCGGCGTTTCCGCACCGCGGCAACTCCGCGACTCTCACGGCCGCCCTACTACGTCACACGCAGCACACGGCCGATCATCGCCGCTGCTTTCGCCACGGTTGTCGCGCGCCTCAAGCTGAGCGTGCCGGCCTGTGCAATCATGAACGACCACGTCCACTTGTTGGTGCTTCGAGCGAAGTACCGGATCGAATACGTCGTGAATCAGTTCAAAGGCGCTGCAACTTCGGCGCTGGAGCTGAAACGGACCCCATGGACCCGCAGGTCCTGGAACGTGTTCCTCAACGACGAGGAGGCCCTCCGCGCGGCCGCGGCTTACGTCGAGGCCAACCCCGTGGCCGCGGGACTGAAGCGGCAAGTGTGGGATTTCGTGATCCCACTGCCGCCCGAGGAATAGGCCGCCGTGCCGGCGGCCGCTAAACTGAACGGCCGTACCGGCGGCCGCTGAATTGAAGATGTGGACCGGCGGTTGCTGAACTGAACGTGTGGACCGGCGGTTGCTGAACTGAACGTGTCGGCCGGCGGTTGCTGAACTGAACGTGTGGCCCGATCGGCGAAGTCGATCCGTTTAGCGGTCGCCGGCACGGCGACCTGGGTGAGAGCGCGATGTCACTATTTGAAGCCAGCGAGGAGGCGAACCGGCGGCGAGCGCAGCCGCTGGCGGCGCGGATGCGGCCGGTGTCGCTCGAGGAGTTCGTCGGTCAGGAGCATTTCCTCGGTGAAGGGAAGCTGCTGAGGCGATTGCTCCAGGCCGATCGTCTCGGGTCGGTTCTGTTCTACGGTCCTCCCGGCACGGGGAAGACGACGCTGGCGCGCCTGCTGGCGCGCGAGAGCCAAAGCGAGTTCCGGCAGCTCAGTGCGGTCACCAGCGGTGTGAAGGAGCTGCGCCAGGTCCTCACGGAGGCCCGCGACCGGCTCTCGGCCGCCGGCCAAAAGACGCTGTTGTTCATCGACGAGATCCATCGCTTCAACAAGGCCCAGCAAGACGTGCTCTTGCCCGACGTGGAAGAGGGCATCGTGGTTCTCGTGGGGGCGACCACGGAGAACCCGTTTTTCACGATCAACAGTCCGCTGGTCAGCCGCAGCCGCGTGTTCCAGTTCGAGTCGCTCTCCCCGGAGCAAGTCACGACGCTCTTGCGGCGGGCCCTGGCCGACAAGGAGCGGGGTCTCGGCAACTACGACGTGCGCATCGGCGACGACGCGCTTTCGTTCCTGGCCGAAGTGTGCGACGGCGACGCCCGATACGCCCTTTCCGCGCTGGAGATCGGCGTGCTCTCCTGCGGCCAGTCGACGATCGATTTCACCCGTGCGTTGGCCGAAGAGTCCGTGCAGCGCAAGGCCATCCAGTACGATCGCGACGGCGACGCGCATTACGACACGATTAGCGCCCTGATTAAGAGCCTTCGCGGGAGCGACCCCGACGCGGCCTTGTACTGGCTGGCCCGAATGCTGGAGGGCGGGGAGGACGTGCGGTTCCTGGCCCGGCGCCTGGTGATCCTGGCCAGCGAAGACGTGGGCAACGCCGATCCGGCCGCACTTGGGCTGGCCGTGGCGGCCGCCCAGGCCTGCGAGCTGGTCGGCTTGCCCGAGTGCCAGTTGTCGCTTGCCCAGGCGGTCACCTACCTGGCCTGCGCCCCGAAATCGAACGCGTCGACGGTGGGGATCGCCGAGGCCCGGCGCGACGTGCGCGAGGGGCGGGTGCTGCCCGTGCCGGTCCACCTGCGTGATCGGCACTACTCGGGCGCAAAGCGCCTGGGACACGGCGAGGGATACCAATACGCCCACGACGAACCGGAAGGCGTGGCCGCCCAAGACTACCTGGGGGTGGAACGGATTTACTACCGTCCGGTGGATCGGGGCTTCGAGCGGGAATTGGCCAAACGGCTGGAGGCCATTCGGGCCAAGCTGCGAGAGGCTGGCAGCGGGGATTCCTCCTAAAGTGCTTCTGCAGAAGAACTTGGCCGAAAGTCTCCCGGGCGTTACTGAAGCAGAAATGCCCCGGCGATCCTCCTCGAAAAGGGCACAATTTGGTGTAGCATCGTTCGGCGAGTTTCCCTATGATCTCCCCTTGCCCGAGGGCTCGGGGAGCGTCGGGTATGCGCGGGCGGCTGCCGGCGGTCACCACGGGGTGAGCCCTGATAGGGCCGCGATGAGGGCCGCAACGCCCAGCAGCCCCAGCAGAACCCACCACCCCGGCCGCCCGGACCAGATGCTCGTGTCGTGCGTGAGATAATCCCCGCAGGCCGGACATCGGACCGCATCCTCGTACACATCGGCGCCACACGCGGGGCAGGGAACCGTTCGAGACGCCTCGTCGTCGAGATCGAGTGCGTCGGAATACTCCTCATCCTCCAGTTCCTCGTCCGGTTCTTCAAACCACAGATCATCGTCACACATGGCTTCCCCCGGCTGTTTGCGGCCGACCGACCAAACCCCTATAAAACTCCATTCTCCCCCGACTCGTCAAGGAGGACGACATGAACTCGCTCAAAACGGTGCTCATGGTAATCGTGCTGGCCGTGGTGGCAGGCGCGGTCTACGTGCTCGTGAACAACAACGACGCGGCGTCGACGCCACCGCCCGACGTTGCCGACGGGTGGTCGGACCCGCCGAGCATTGAAATGCCGACTTCCCCCACCGGGAATTCTCCGTTCAATTCGCCCGTCGGTTCCGGGAGCCTGAACCCCTCGACGGCCGGCCTGGGGGGCATGGCCCCGCCGTTCTCGCCCGACCAGCCGTCGGGTGGAGCCGCGCCGGGCGGCATGGCACCCCCCTTCTCGCCGACGGCCGGGCCGAACGATTTCTCCGGCCGGCCGCCGTTGTCCGACTCGATGCCGGCAACCGATTTTTCGCTCGTCGGGGCCGGCGCAAGCGACGTCCGCGGGGCCTTTGCCGGGTTCATGGAGGCGGCCCATCACGATCTCGAACAGGGCAAGCTGGCCGAGGTGCACAAAACGCTCAGCCTCTGGTACGACAATCCGCAACTGACCGAGGAGGAGTCTCGCCAGATCACCGAACTGCTGGACCAGGTGGCCGGCGCAGTCGTCTATTCCCCGGAACACCTGCTTGAACGACCGTACACCGCGAAGTCGGGCGACACGCTCCAGCGGATCGCCAGGGCGTACGGCGTGCCCTGGCAACTCCTGGCCAAGATCAACCGCGTCCAGGACCCCGAGAACCTCCAGCCGGGCCAGGAGGTCAAGGTCGTGCGCGGGCCGTTTGACGCCGTCATCCACCTCGACCGGCACGAGCTGACGCTCATGCTCGGAGGTCTCTACGCCGGGCGATTCCCAATCGGGATCGGCCGCGATCAAGAGAGCCTGGAAGGAGATTACTACGTCGAAGACAAGATCGTTCAGCCCGACGAACCCAACAACCCCCTGGGACGGTATTGGATCAAGCTCGACGACCGAATCGGCCTCCATGGGACCAACGACACTCGAAACGTCGGCGCCAACGACGGCCCCGGATCGATCTGCCTCGACAACCAGGACATTGAAGACGTCCACGACATCCTCTCCATCGGCTCCCGCGTCCGAATCCTGCGGTGAGCAGTGAGCAGTGGTGAGTGGGCAGTGGTGAGTGGTGAGTGGTCAGTGGGCATCGAACACTCAACTGTTAAGCTGCCGCCGGCACGGCGGCACGCACCCCAAGAGCCACCCTCCATCCCCCTTCTTCATTCATCATTCATCACTCATCATTCCTCCCCCCCTTCCCTCCCCGGGCGGCACGTGTTATAGAAGCGGCAGACTTATTCCTGCCTCGCCCGCCCTGGGAAGTCCGCCCGTGTACGACAAGCAAGCCCTCGTCGCCCTGGTTCGCCAGAAGGCCCTGAAGTTCGGCACGTTTACGCTGGCCTCGGGCAAAAAGGCGACGTACTATCTCGACGGCAAGCAAGTCACCCTCGATCCCGAAGGCGCCCGCTTGGTTGCCGAAGGGATCCTCGATCTGTTGGACCCGGCCGACATGCCGGCGGCGATCGGCGGGATGTCGATCGGGGCCGACCCGATCACCGCCGCGGTGGTGACCATGTCGGCGGTCCGTGGGACGCCGATCGCCGGCTTCATGGTCCGAAAACAGAGCAAGGGCCATGGAACCAACCAGTACATCGAGGGCCCGGTCGAGCCCGGCGACACGGTGGTTATCGTCGAGGACGTGGTCACCACGGGCGGCTCGTCGTTGGAAGCCATCCGGCGGGCCACGGACTTCGGACTCTCGGTCACCCGGGTGATCGCCATCATCGACCGCATGGAAGGCGGCGCCGAAGCTTTCGCCCGGGAAGGCCACTCGCTTTTGAGCCTGCTCACCATCCGCGACTTCGGCATCGAGCCGCCGCGGGATTAGTCCGCATTTCTCACCAAACCAATACGCCCCAAGACAGTGTGCCACTGCTTCGCAGAAGCAGTGCGCGTCGCAACTCCATGGCACTGCTTGCCTTGCGGCAAGCAGTGGCACACGGTGGTGAGAAAGGCGGGTTAGCCGTCGACTTGCCCGTCGGCCGCTCGCAGCGCGTCGAGGGCCGTTTGCACGCGGCCGAACGCGTTGCTTTGGGGCACTTCGGCTCCTGAGCGGAGTTCGGCCAGAAGCTCGCCCAGCAGCTCTCGTTCCAGCCACCGCGCGAGCCAGTCGGCCCGCTGCTTGGCATAGCGGGACTGGAGACGGCCAAAGAGTCTTCCGGCAGCCTGTCGCACCCCTTCTCCGGCCGTGCTCACGACGGCCTCTCCGCCGCCGGTGATCCCGCCGGCGATCGCCGCTTCGGTGGCCAGCTCCCCGGCCGTGTGTCCGACGGCCTGTACGGCCGCCTGGCCGACCAGATCGCCGGCCAGCACGAAGCCGCTGACGGCCAGCGAGATCGTGATCGCCGGCCGGGCCAGCGCCGCCACGTGGTCCAGCGATCGCAGGAAACGGACCACCCGAGGGCTCGATTCTCGCCAGGCGTCTAACTCCGCGCGCAGGAAGGTCCGATAGTCGTCGTCCACGGCGGGCAGCTCCTCGTGCGCCTCGCGCACGTGCTGAAGAAGACTCTCCCGGGCATGGCCCCCGAGCAGCTTCAAGAGCCGGGGCCGCAGCGTGTCGTTTCCGACCGTGGCCAACCGGTCCAGCTCGTCGAGCATCTTCTGGACGGCCAGCACGATCGCCTCGCGCTCGCGGCGGCGGAACGGCTCGAGCGGCTCGGTCTGGCCGCGGCCCTTCGCCCAGGTGGCGCGGACCGGCCAGGTGACCCCGCGCCCCACGGCCCGGTAGAAGCCGTGGATGCTCCGCGACCACTCCGACCGGCCGGCGTCCCACCAGTGGCGAATCTCCTCGACGAGCACCCCCGGCGGCAACGTCGGCCAGGCCACCCGGGCCATCTCCGAGGCCGAAAGGGCTCGGGCGGCCGCTGAAAAATCCCCGGCCGCCGCGCGGATCGCCCCGAGGTGCGCCGCCACGCCCCGCTCTCGGTCGAGCACCCGCGAAAGCGCCCCGCGGAACGTGCGGATCTTAATGGCGTCGAAGTGCAGCCGGGCAAGCTCTTCGCGAAGACACGAGGGACCGTCGGGCGCCCGGCGCCCGTCCGGTCCCACCATGTAAAACGGGAGCCGCAACCCCTCGGCCGCCGCCCGATCGCGTGGGACCACGTAAACCAGCTCCGGCTCCGTGCCCGTCTCGCTCGAAAAGGTCCCAAGCCACTCGGGCCAGTACTCGCGGTCGCCGTGAAGGTCGCACTGGTTGAACACCACGATGATCGGCTTGTCGGCCTCGGCCGCCTCGCGGAAGAACTGCTTCACCACCGCGTCGTTGTACTTCTGCTGGGTCAAGACGGCGATGAGCACGTCGGCCGCTTGCCGGATTGCCCGGGCGCGGTGCCAGTTGACCGTTACGTCGGAGTCGACATCCGGGGCGTCCAGCAACAAGAGCCTCGGCGGCACGTTCTGGCCGACGCGCCAGAAGAGCATGTCTTCGGGGCACTCGCCGAGCGGGTCCTCGGCCGACTGCCAAGCCGTCAGATCGAATGCCTCGAACAGCGTCGCCAGGGCCGCCGGATCGTTCATCCCCGGCGGCACCAGGCAAACCGGGTGCTTGGTGCCGGCGGCCAGGGGGCTCACGCCGCTGGCCACCTCGCCGGCCAGATGATTGAACAGGACCGATTTGCCGATGTTCGTCCCCCCGACGATCCCCACGACCAGAAACGGCTCGGCGTCCAACTGCGCGAGCAGCTTCAAGTGCAAGAGCTCGAACCAGCCCTCGCCGTCCGGCGGGTCGACGCCCACCCGCTGGGCCACCGGCCCCAGCGCGGCCAACGAGCGATCGAGTTGCCTGACCTGGTCGGCCCAGGTCTGATAGTCGGGGTACATCGCTCGGGAAGGCGGTTTCCTGGGATCGTTACGGTGTCTACACATGCCCCAATAGAGTGGAGCCGCGGGCCGGGCGTCAAGACGGCCCCTCCGCCCGCTCCTCAACAATACCCTACGATCCGGCTCAATCCCCCGTTCAGGTCGGTCGGGTGCGCAATCAGCTTTGCGGGGCTTGCGCGGCCTTGCATGCCGGGCGAGACGGCCTGGAGGAGCGGGCGGCCCCATTTTCAACTTGTTCCCAAGCTCCAGCTTGGGAACATTCCCTGCCTGTAGCTCTACCTTGTCCTCGCCAACCCAGCAGCGAAGCGGAGGTTCTCGCAAGTGCGGTCCCAAGCAGAGCTTGGGACCGAGGTTGTGCGAGAACATTGCCAAGGGCGTTTTTTCCTGGCGGTTTCCCCAGCCCAGGCATTCATGCCTGGGGACAGAGAGCTCGCTTTCTCCCCTTCCGCCGCATCCTCCCATCGTTCCCGCTCCGCCGCGGAAAGTCAAAGCCAAGATTTGGCCACCCCCGTGAAAGGGCTAAGCGCCCCAGGGGATGCTGGCACAGCGCCGTTGAACGGTGCCCGGAAGGGTTCAGGGTTCGGGGTTCAGGAGTTTGGATTGCACAGTCTGCCGAACCGGAGACGCCTCGGACCTTTACTCGGCGATCTGGTAGCAGACCACCGATTTCTTGCCGCGGAGGTACATTCGCCCGTTGGCGAGGGTCGGCTGTTGCGGCCTCCCCATCTCGAGGCCCAGAGCAACGCGGCCCAGCTCGCGGTAACCGGTTCGGCTGGCCTCGGCCATCACAAGCTCGTCGTTCTTGGTGAGGGCGAAGATGAGCCCGTCGGCGATGATCAGGTTCTGGTCTTTGGTCCAATCGTCGCCGTCTTCCCGCCAGAGCAGGCGACCGTCGGCCAGATCGGTCGAGTGGAGGAAGCCAACCCTCTGGTTGCCGCCGAAGCCGAACACGGCGTCTTGATAGATGGCCACCGTGTTGTACATGTTCGTTTGCAGCTCGGTGCTGCGGTAAAGCTCCCGAGGGGTGATCTTCCCGTCGGCAACCCGCATTTCCAGACACGCGGAGAAGTTGCGGTTCTTCCCTTCCCCGCCGGAAACGAACAATCGCGATCCCACGGCCACGGGCGTGCTGACGAGCCCGATGATGATGTCGGCCGGGTAGGGATAGCGCCACATGATTTCACCCGTCGCGGCGTGTACGCCCAGCAGCTCCCTGGTGCCGTAGGTGCCCACGATCACCTGCGGGATTCCCTCGACGACCTGATAGGTGAGCGAGGCGGGCGCGCCGAGTTCCCGATCCTTCTCCGATTCGGCGGTGACGCTCCAGCGCAACGCGCCGGTCGTTTTGTCGAGCGCCACGAGGACGACACGCTGGGGGTTGTCGGCTCCCACGTAGAGCGTATCGCCAACGACCAGCGGGACCGAGGCCTCGGTTGCCCAAAAAGTCTCGTCCGCCCGCCACAGCTCGGTGCCGTCGGTCTTCAGGCAGACGATGGGGGCGCGCATCTCCCAAACGTCGCCCTCGAAGTTGGCATAGGGGCTGAAGTAGACGCGGTTCCCGTCGACGACCGGCGAGGTCACCGGGCCCCAGGCGAAATGACGGTTTTCCTTCGCGATCAGCAGGTGCTTCCACAGCGTGGCGCCGGTGGCCGGATCGAGGCAGACGGCCCACTGCTTCTCGTCGGTTTCCGCGGCGGTGAACGCCAGGCCGCCGGCCTCGACGACCGCGCTCTTTCCCCACCCGATCTCGACGCGCCACAACTCCTTGGGGCCCCCGGGAGGCCACTCGCGCAGCAGGCCCTTGGCGCTGAACACGCTGTTGCCGTGGTTGGGAAGGAAACGCGAGAGGTCTCCGTTCCCGGCCTCCGCGGCGCGCGCCGGCCGAGTCGCGCCGACAAAGGGACATGTCCCAGACGCTGCAATAAGCCCCAAGGCTACGATGTACCAGCGCGTCGTCTCGATCATGTCGTTCGAACTCCAAAGCTTCTGGGGTCAAGATAAAGTCGGGTGTCCGGAGTTTCGTGCCAGTGTACGAGTTGGCAAGATGATTTACCAGCTTTGTCGGTCGATTTTGGTGGAACGGGGGGCAAGGTCTACTCTCCCGACGACATCGAGCATAAGATTGTGGGAAGCTGCGCGAGCCGCGCATCCAATCCGCCATCGTCTCGGCCCTGAAAAGCCTTGCCGAGGTGGCGGCCGGAACCGCCGAGGGGGGAATGGTCCAAACGGCGTTCTTCGTCGTCGGGCTGGTGATGACTGGACTCTTGCAGAATGGCGGGTTAAAACGAAATCTTCCATGGAGATCGATCGACATGACCAAAAAGACGCCGGACGGAAAGGAGGTCTCGGTTCACGCCCGTTACGCTGCCGCGGCCGGGCAGGTGGAAGCCGCACTCTGCTGCCCGGGCGAGTACCGCGGCGAATACCTGGAAGTGATCCCGCAGGAGATCATCGATCGCGATTACGGGTGCGGCGACGCGACGGCGTACGTCTGCAGCGGGGACGTGGTCGTGGACCTGGGTTCGGGCGGCGGCAAGGCGTGCTACGTCATGGCCCAGATCGTCGGGCCGGAGGGCCGCGTGATCGGCGTCGACTTCAACCTCGAAATGCTCGCGTTGGCCAGAAGGCATCGGCAGACCGTGGCCGAGAAACTGGGCTACGCCAACGTCGAATTCCGCTGCGGCATGATCCAGGATCTCCGGCTGGATTTGGAGCGGCTCGTGGAGGAACTGTCGCGGCATGAGATCCGTACGCCCCAGGACTGGCTCGCTCAACGGGCAGTCGAGGAGCGGCTCAGGCGCGAGCAGCCCATGATTGCCGACGAGAGCGTCGATTGCGTCGTGTCGAACTGCGTGCTCAACCTGGTGCGGCCGGAGGACCGGACGCAGCTCTTCTCGGAGGTCTTTCGCGTTTTGAAGCGCGGCGGCCGGGCGGTCATCAGCGACATCGTGGCCGATGAAGACGTACCTGGGCACCTCCGGCAAGACCCGCAACTCTGGTCCGGCTGCATCTCCGGGGCTTTTCGGGAGGATCTCTTCCCGAAAGCCTTCGAGGAGGCCGGGTTTCACGGCATCGAGATCGTCAAGCGCGAAGGAAAACCGTGGCGCGTTGTCGAGGGAATCGAGTTCCGCGCGGTGAGGTTGACGGCGTTCAAGGGCAAGCAAGGTCCCTGCCTCGAGCGAAACCAGGCCGTGATTTACCGCGGACCGTTCAAGAACGCGGAAGACGACGACGGCCACGTCTACCCCCGCGGCGAGCGAATGGCCGTGTGCGACAAGACGTTTCGGCTGCTCGGGCGCGAACCGTACGCCGACATGTTCGAGCGGATCGAGCCGTACGAACCGGTGCCGATCGGTGCGGCCAAGCCATTCGACTGCCGGCGCGCCGAGCACCGCCATCCCCAAGAAACCAAGAGCCATAGCTTTGTCGTCGCCACGAACTCCCAGGGGCCTTCGTGCGATGCCGACGGTGGCTGCTGCTGAGAATCATTCCGATCGGAAAAGACGTATCATGGCCGTGCAAACGCTGCTGCGACAGAAGAGCCCCCTGGCAAAGCCCTCGGAGCAGCGCCGGCTGCTCGAGCCGAACGGCGGACAGAAGCCCTTTCGCCGGGCACTTCTCGAGAGCGGGCTGTATCCGCTTCGAGCCGCGGGCATCGAGGTCCTTCAGATCAACGTCGGCAAGTTGTGCAACAGGACCTGCTCGCATTGCCACGTCGACGCCGGGCCCGACCGCCGCGAGATCATGACCCGCGAGACCATCGAAGCCTGTATCCGCGCCCTGGCAGAGAGCGACGTTCCCACGCTCGACGTCACCGGCGGGGCGCCGGAGATGAATCCGCACTTTCGCCGTGCCGTCGAGGAAGCGCGGCGATTGGGACGCCACGTCATCGACCGCTCGAACCTGACGATCCTCTTGGCGCCCGGCTTCGAGGACCTGCCGGAGTTTCTCGCCGGGCATCAGGTTCAGGTGGTCGCCTCGCTCCCCTGCTACCTCGAAGAAAACGTCGATGCGCAGCGGGGCGCCGGCGTCTTCAGGAAATCACTCGCTGCACGCAGGCGGCTGAATCAACTGGGGTACGGGCAGGCGGAGAGCGGGCTTCTGCTGACGCTGGTCTACAATCCCCCGGGCCCCTCGCTTCCGCCGCCTCAAGCGGACCTGGAAGCCGCGTACCGGCGGGAGTTGAAGGAGCGGCACGGCATTGTGTTCAATCAACTCTACGCGATCACAAACCTGCCGATCGGCCGTTTCCTCGACGGCCTCGTCCGCTCCGGCCAACTCGAGGCATACATCGAGACGTTAATCGACGCCTACAACCCGGCGGCCGCCCAAGACGTGATGTGCCGCACGACCCTTTCGGTCGACTGGACCGGCCGGCTCTACGACTGCGATTTCAATCAAATGCTCGATCTGGGACTGGAAGCGGGCCGGCCGGAGAACATCCGCGATTTCGATTTCCAGAAGCTGGCCGCCCGCCGAATCATAACCGGCCAGCACTGTTACGGCTGCACGGCCGGCTTCGGCTCCAGTTGCCGCGGCGCCCTGACGTGAGGCCGCCGTCCTCGTTGGCGTGCCGGGCGCATCAACCGGCGACGCTCTTGGGAGCGCACAACTCGATGGCGATGGTCAGGCCGACGTCGGCTTGGGTCCTGTCCCAAGGAAGCTGATCGATAAACTTCTTGAAGAAATCAACGCCACCGAGTTGCTCGCCGTCGTAGACCCGGTGTGTATGTTCCTCGGGCGGGAGGGACAAGGGGTCTTCCGGCAGGACAATACGAGAGCAGACGGCCCGAATCCCCTCCGGTCCGTATTTGTCGATCCACGTCTGAATCAGTTCGGCGCTACACTCCTTAAACCTCCCCAGGCGTCGGTCGTAGTCTCCCAGACTCTCCTCCTGGCCTTGCTTCGGATAGCAGGTGACCAGGTAAACGCGCTTCCTTTCGTCGGTCGCGAGACGATCCAAAGGGACGAGTGCGGAGGCCGCCTGACGCCCCCCCCATTTGAAGGCATCCAGAGGGAATATGACGTGTGTTGCGCCTCGCAGCATCTCGAGCTTGACCTGGTGTTCCTGGGTCGTGTTGGTGGCCAAGACGGGCGGGTCAAAGCCGTTGGCACCGACGATCGCGACGCCAAACAGCTTTTCCTCCAATGCCTTGACGGCGTCCGGACCGACCAGCGTCCAGTGACTGCCCCGCAACTCGCCGCCGATGGCAACCGTCTGTGGCTGCTCTCCGTCGCGGATGAGCTTGCCCATGGTGCGCAGCACTGCCACGCTGTTGGAGATGATCGTGCCGACGGTTGGAGGAATCTTCCTCGCGTCACGGCAGATCGCGGTGACGATATGTTCGTTTGTCGTGCCGCCGTCAATGGCGATCGCGGCGGCGGTATAGTTGGTCCGAAGCCACCACGCCACGTATTCCGCGATGCAGCGTTTCTCGGCCAGGTACTGTGCGGCTCGTTCAACATACACGCCCTGTGTTTCGCGCTGCGAGGCAGTGCTCATTCCCATCTCCCCCCGGTCTTCCGGTTGTGATTGCGTGGCACTCGTGCTCGCGGCTGTCTTTGCCGCGGCCACGGGCATCCCCAATGCTCGCATCGGACTAAATGGCCCTTGCCGCTCCTCGCGCCACTCCATTGCCGAAGACCAGCGACACGCCGGGCGCTCAAGCGGGATGTCCTCCTCCGTCAGACCGTCCACGCTGGAGGGCTGGCACCGAACGGGGCCGCGCAAGGGTGGATACCACAAGCGAACCGCGTCGCCGGATTCAAATGCCACGCCAAACGGGGCCCCTCCCGCCTCGGGCGCGGCCAACTCGAGGATGCGATAGCGGACCACGCTGGCGGAATCCGTCCTCTGGCTATTGGCCGGGTCCCTGTCGCCCGACGTATCAATGCCCGTGCTCATGACATTCGTTCCTCATTGCGGCCGGCGGAAGCCGTGACGCTCGTACCACGCCCGCACACGCGACAGATTGGCAGAATTCGTCTCTTTGTCCTTGGGCGGGATATCCGACCCGTAGACACCCTCAAGCATCTCCCAGTCCTGATGGGCCGTGACCCCTGCGTGAGGATTTTCCTCGACAAGCTCCCGTAAGGTGAAATTCTCGCCCTCCTCATGAGCCCGCAACTGAAGATAGCGATGTTCCACCAAGAGCGCCCGGGGATGGGCCTCCTCGTAACCTTCCTGCTGATCTAAGGACGGCATTCCGGAGGCTCGCTTCTTGGGCCGGCCGTCGTAAGGGTCGAGTTTTTTCTTACCGTAGTTCTCGAAATACCATTCAATCTCGACCAATTCGTGCAGACCGAGACTGTATCCGGCCATCCCGCCACGCAGGATGATCTCCCAATAGGGTGAGCTTTCCCAAGTATCGAGGTACTCTCTGACCAGGAGCAGACCCATCGGCCCGAGATGACACTTGGGCACAGACCCGCTTCCCGCGACGGTCAGCGTGACCCCGCGGCAACAGCCGGCGGCTGCAAACGCGTCCAACGCACCCCGAATTTGGGCCTGGCCGTCTTGATGGATCGGAACCCTAATCTCGTCGCGTGCCATCATGCCCGTTTCCACGTCGTGGAAGATGAAAGAATCACCGACAATCGGGATGGATTTTCACGCCTAATCAAGGGCTGGTCGCCGACAAGCCCAACTTTCAGTATAGAGCGGTCCGGACTCCTATGCCACGGGAGCAGCGTAGCGATCCTTGAGCGTGAACCGTGTCCCGGCGTCCTCCTTCTTCAAGCGGACGTGGGCGATTGCTGCCGCAGTCATCGGCCCCTCGCTGGGGTGCCCCCTCGCTGGAATGCAGTCCAGCCCCCCCGCCCTGGCGGGCGGCGACTGCACCCACGGCCCTATTGGTCGTTGCCCGCGTCGCTCTGGGGAAGCTGGGTCTTCTTGGCCAGTTCGTGTACCTTGTCGACGACGAGCTTCTCGACCGACGGCCTGAACGGCCCGGGGAACCTGCTGTATCGCGTGGCGCCGCCGCCTTCGTAGCCGCTCTCTTCGACGACCCTGCGCGACGGCAGGTAGCCGAACACGTCGTTCGAGTAGCCGGCGACCCAGACCGCCGGCCCCGCCAGCTCCGATTTCAGGCGCAGGCAGTAGTCGATCGTCGTTTCGCCGGGCAAGGCCACCAGGATCAGATCCTCGCCGAACCGCACGACCTGCACCAGGGTCGGATAGGTCGTGCGAATCTTTCCGGCTTCTTCCAGCTCCGCAAGCAGTATCTCGGCGTGCTGCCGCTCCCACTTGTTTTGGGACTGCGCCTCCTTTTCGAGCTGCTCGCGGCCGGGCGGCTCGGCGAACTCCAGAACCACTTCCTCCAAGGCCATCCGCAGCGGCCCGCGGACCGGCCGCGCAAAGGTCTGAAGGGCCGCCTCCACTCCGTTGGCCAGGGCCCGGCCGTGCTGTTGGCACAGTTCGAGCTTGCTGCGGGGATAGGGATTCTGATCGCCGCCGCAGCCGGCCATGAACAGGGCCGCCATGCCGGGATGCGCCTCTTCCAGGTATTCCTTGGCGAAACCGGAATAGTCGCCCGAGAACTGATAGAAACCGAGCGTCGTCGAATGGCAGGCGTAGCCGAACAGCACGGCCTTCAACTCATCGTCGGTACTCTTGACCTCCAGAACGGGCACGTCGTGATCGACCGGGCCGTCGGGATAGGGATGGTTCTGAAAGCCGGACTCGGTCGGCGTTCGCCGGTTCATGGCGAACCCGGCCCGGGCGTGCGTGTAGCTCACGGATGCCGGCGCCAGGCCCTCGAGTGCCTGCCCGACTAACCCCGCCAGCTTTTCCTGCAAGCCCTCGACGTACTTATCGCACTGCTCAACGCGATCCTTCGGCAGATAGGTCTTGTTCACTCGGACCTCGGGGCCGGTGTGCGTGTGCGAGGCGTTCACGAGCAAGGCTTCCGGGGGAAGCTCGTACCGCTGGCCGGCTTCCTTCTCCAGCCAGTCGCGCACCTCTCGGGGAATGCCGATCAGATCGAGCGTGACAATCACCAGCCGGGCGCCCTGGGCGTCTTCCAACGCCAGTGCCTTGGCATTCAGGTCATGGACCTTTCCTTCCGAAGGCTTGTCTCGGGCCGCGTAGCCGGCCATCCACATCGATTGCTCGGGCGTGATCACGACCGAGGCCACGCCGGCCTTCCACTCCGCCTGCGGCTCTCCCGCTCGGGATGAAAACGTGCCAAACCAGAGCGTCGTGCCAAACACGACGATCAACAAACACGGCCGGGCAACAACGCGATAGGACATGGGAGCAACCCTTTGTGCTGGTGGATTCAACGGGCTGTTAAGAAACCCCGGATTTCAGGGATGCCGACACGCGCGGCATCAACGGGTCTTCAAGGCCGTTCAGGCGATCGACCGGCCGTAGTCTACCGTATCGCCGAACGCGATGCCAATGGACCAATGCGAAGATCGAGATCTATTCGTGGATTTCCCGCGTCGCCCGTGGCTGTGGGCATTCTTCCGGGCTAGAATGGGCCTTGGCTGAATTGACGACTGCGAACCGGAGGAACATGGCCATGCAACGTGGTGCTCGATGGACGGCGTGGTCGGCACTGGTGCTTGCTTGCTGGGCGCCGGCGTCGGCCGAGGATCGATTGTGGTTGGCTCGTGATGGAGAGGTCCCGGCGACGATCCTGCGCGGCAACAACGACGATTTCGCCGCCGAGCGGCTCCAAGGTTGGCTGGCAACGAAGTCCGGCGCCGAGGTCGAGATCCGCACGGCCGCCCCGGGGCAATTGCCCGAGGAGGGCTGCGTGGTGCTCGTCGGCAGCCTCGCCTCGAATCCACTGCTGGCGAAGATCGCCGGCGACTTCACGCTCGAGCTGGACCCCGCGGGGCTGACCGAGCAGGGTTACGTCGCCCGGCGGGTACGCCACGAAGGGCGCGACTGGCTGATCCTCGCCGGGGGCGGGCGCGACGGCGCGATCCATGCGGTGGTCGACCTGGTGAATTGGCACGCGAACCGGAGCGACGAAGGCGTCTGGATTGATTCGCTCGACGTCCGCAGTGTCCCCCGCTTTCCGTATCGTTGGCTTTGGACGTGGGACAATCGCATGGACTGGGGCGGAACAGGGAAGGCCGTCACGCGCATGGGCGGCGGCAAGTACGAGAAAGAGCCCGGCGCGTTTCTGGTCGACTACAAGCGGTGCGTCGACTTCATGGCCGACCACAAGTTCAACGGGCTGATCCTCTGGGGATTCCTGCGCGACTCCCACGGCGGCGTGGAGGCGGCCCAAGAGCTGTGCCGGTATGCCGCCCGGCGCGGCGTTCGCATCCTCCCCGGCGTGGGCACGAGCGGCTACGCCGGCTATTACTACGAGGGAAACCACCCGCTAAACGCCGACACCTGGCTGGCCCAGCATCCCGACCTCTGCTCGATTGGCCCAAACGGCAAGCCGCGAGGCGCACCCTGCCCGTCGAAGAAGGCCAACCAGGATTGGCTCGACCGCGGGGCCGAGTGGCTGTTCGAGAATTTCGAGGTGGGCGGCGTGAACCTGGAGATGGGCGACTTTTTCGTCTGCCACTGCGACGACTGCCAACGGGCCCGGGCGGTCATCCCCTCCGACGAGCCCGACTATTACAAAGACATGGCCATCTCCCACATGGTGACGCTCCAGACCATGCGCCGCTTGGCCCCCGACGCCTGGCTGAGCTACGCCACGTACACCGGTTACACGGCCGAGATGGTTGAAACGCCCCCCAAATTCCTCTCCCTGATCCCCGAAGACGCGATCTGTCAATGGACGCTCACCGGCATGGCACAGCGCTGGCCGGCCGACGTTCCACCGATGGCCCCGCACAATCTCGGCTACCTGCACTGGTGCAACACCTCGACCGGCACCGAGGAGGACTTTTATTTGGAGCGGGTCCGGACAATCTGCCGACAAGCGGCCGCGGCCGGCTTCGAGGGGCTCGACACCTACGGCGAACTCCCCGACACGTGGCCCAACGCGGAACTCTTCTACCTCGCCTGGGAGGCCTTCTTGTGGGACCCCGAGATGACCGTCGAGGAGTTCGTCGACCAACGCCTGGCTCGGCTCTATGGCGGACGCGAGGCGGCCGGTGCGCTTTTGAAGATCGTTCCGCTGGTCCGCACCGCCAAGGATCGCCAGAACGCAGCCAACTGCACCCGGGCGCGCGAGCTGGCCGAGGCGGCCCGGGGCGCCGCTTCAACCGAAGGGCACCAGCGCTGGGACCGACTGATCGCCTATCTGGGGCGTCATGAAGGAGCGGCGATCGAGACCGCCGAGTCACTCCGTCGCGGCGAGGCGGCCGCGCGCGCGGGCCGGAAGATCGCCATCTCGTCCGTCCGGGCCAGCGACGAGGAAAAGGAGAAGAAGTGGCCCGCCACGAACGCCGTCGACGGAAACGTCGACGAGCCGCGGGGCTATTGGCTCACGCAATACACGTCACCCGCGCAAGCGTGGATCGAACTCGCGCTGGAGAAGCCCGAGAGGATCAATCGGGTGGTGCTCTTTCACCAGCTCAACCCGGGCCATTATCGCAGCCTCGACTACACGGTGAGCGTTCGGGTGGACGACGCGTGGAAGCCGGTCGTCGCGGTCAAGAACAACGAACAGCCCGGCTGGGTCGCCCACGCGCTCGGCGCGGTGGTGACCGACGCCGTCCGCCTCGAAATCACCCGCTCGGCCCACGGGGCCAGAATGGGCGTCGGCGAGATCGAAGTGCGGATGGTGGAGGAGACGGATTAGTCGCCGCGCGTGGGTCTCGCTGCGCTTGCCCCACCTGACGCCTCTGCACTGTGCGGAGTCGGCTTCGCGTCGGCAAGCATGCTCCCGAAAACCGCAATGGCGAGGTTCGCCGCCAGGCCGAAGATGCCGGGATGCACGCCCCCGATTTTCTGGTAGCCGCAGGCGGCCAGCGTCACGGCTATGGTCACGCCCACGATCAGGCCCAAAAGCGTGGGACCGGCGCGGAGGCGCTTCCAGTGCAGGCTGAGGATAAAGGCGGGGGCGAGCTGTACCAGCAGGTCGAACTTGCGGTCGAGCACCTGCATCAGCGTCATCTCCCGACAGAGGATCGCCAAGAGCACGGCCAGAGCGATCGTCGCCCAGGAGCAGATCTTCCCGACCCTGGCGAGTTCTCTATCCGAGGCATTCGGCCGGGCGAAGCGGCCGTAGAGGTCCTTGGTCAGCATCGAGGAGATCGACAGGAGGACGGAGTCGGCCGTCGACATCACGGCCGCCAGGATCGCCGCGAAGAGCACGACCACGAACCAGCGCCCAAAGAGCGATTGCTGTTGGATCTGGCGGCAGATCACCGTGAGAATCTT
>JBDRTC010000773.1:0-4929 GCA_043824335.1 Planctomycetota bacterium
ACCGCCAACGTCAAATAGAAACCCGGCGTCGGTTCTCCGAACTCCGAAGCTAGACGAGCTAACAAATGTCCAAGTCAGGCCTGGTCGAAAATAGAACTCTTTCGCCCTGGGGTATGCTCGTCCAGAGGCGATGATTTCAGCTCCGTCGTCTCTCCAATTGACGACATGCTGATTGTTTCCATACCACTTCCTGAATTCGCCGCCCTTGTTATAAGGGAACCATTTCTTCTCGGACGCCTTCGCATGTTCTCGGCTCGGCATCGCTAATCCAAGCCGCGCAAGACTGACCTCCCACCACATGCGAACGAAACGATTGTTGTCGCCCGTCGTCATGCCCAATCTCGGCTCCGCGACATCTGCCAATCGCTGTCCTTTCTTGAAGGCAAGCCGCACCTGTGGGCTGATCCAATAGGCGACCGGACAACCGGTGATGTCCTCAAATGAAGCGTTAGTTCGGTGAAAAGAGGTGGCGGCGAAGTATCGTTTCTGTAGCTCCTCATTGTTCGCCACGCTTCCCTGCCGGTCGAACAAGCGACGATAAGTTCCTGAGAAGGCCGGGATTGGCAGATTGCGGATGGCGAATGCGCAACTGCCGAAATCCGATCCAAACACACCGCGACCGTTGTGAATGAACGTGTCGACTGTCTGGTGATTGAAAATCGACTTCCGAACATCCTCGAAACTTGAGAGGAACATCCAATTGGGGATGGTAATCATCCCTACGAATCCGTGCCCTTTGGCGAAAACAAGGTTGCGTTGGATAAAGCAGGCGTACAAATCGGCCTTCCCCTCCTCGTAATGGTCGGCCACAAACTCTTTGAGCTTCCCGGCGAAGTACTTAGCGCCCATGTATGGCGGATTGGCGACTACGGTGTCGTACTGTCTTGCCAGAAGCTGCGCCTGCTGAAGCAGCGGGGTGATGGCGTGGGCCGGAACGTGCGTCAGATCTCCTCGCTTCAGTACGTCGTTGAGGCGCCGCTCAATCTCCGGCAACTCCGCCGACAGCGTCAGCGGAACTTGGATCAGCGAGCCAAAGGTTTTGGCGTCCTCGAACAACGCCAATAGGGACGCGATGTCTCGTTGTGAGATGTGCCCCTCGCCAGGCGATGGAGTCGGCGAGTTGAGGGCGCGGGTGATGTCTGCGGCTTTCATCCCGTGGCTGTCTTCAAAGGCCAGGATATTAGGCTTTGCCTCGCTGTCGAAGATTCGGCGGTCGTCGGCACGGGCCTTCATCATCAGGGCGAAGGCGGCAAGCTGTGCTGCCCGGTCGTCAATCTCCAGGCCGAAGAGGTTCTTGTGCAGGATCAACGCCGGGATGTCCTTGGCCCGATAGCCCCGCTCCTGATAGATGGCCTTGAACAGGTCGTAGGCTTCGACCAGGATGTGACCAGAGCCGCAGGCTGGGTCCAGCAGGGTGAGTTCCTCGGGGTTCAGGGAGGTCGGCGTGATCTCCTTCAGTTGCCCCAGCACTTCGGGCGTCTGCTCGGCAGGCTCGATGTAGTATTGCATCTGCTGGCGCAGCGCCGACTGCGGATAGGTCGCCAGCCATTGCCGACCGAGGGTATTCTGCACGAGGTACTTGACAATCCAGTTTGGCGTGAAGAGTTGCGTGGCGGCGGGGATGTCCTCGCTGGCGACGACTTTGCCGATCACTGCGTTCTTCTTCTCCGAGATGTAGAACTGGTACAGCCAGCCGATGATCTCAACTTCCTGCCAGTCGTCCTCGTCAATCTCGCTAACCAGCTTGCGAATCAGTGAATCAGAGTGCAGCAGGTTGTCGGGAAGCAGAAGGTCGGTCGCGTCATCAATCCACTTGAACAGAAACGGCATCGCCGAATGCAAGGCATTGCACTGTGCCGTAAGCAGCAGACGGTAAAGCTCGGCATCCTTGTTTCCGGCTAGTTTGAGCTCGATGACCGTCTCTCTATTCAACCCCGAAAGCTCAACATGCTCTGCGTGTTCCAAGATCTCCGGCGTTGACTTGCCTTCGGGGTTGCTCAAGACCCGATAGCCGTGGTCGAGATAG
Organism: Planctomycetota bacterium; assembly: GCA_043824335.1. Classification (GTDB taxonomy): domain Bacteria; phylum Planctomycetota; class Planctomycetia; order Pirellulales; family Thermoguttaceae; genus JBDRTC01. The sequence continues at coordinate 2,027 of JBDRTC010000773.1, forward strand.
CCGTGCAGTTCCATGAACCGGATAGCGACCAGACGGTTAAACCATGTGTAGGCCAGGGCCTCCATCGTCTGCTCAAAGCCGTGGCGCTCGATGCGGTCTTCGAGTTGCTTCCGCTTCTTGGCGACAGTACGCGGATGCTCCCGGCCTGCGATTACTGCGACGTCACCCCGTTCCACGATTGGCTCAATCTCATTAGCCGTCAGTCCGAAATAGGCAGCACGATCCGTCATTGCCTGGATGAAATCCTGGCGGGCTTGCGGAGCGTAGTTCTTCAGATTGGTTCGGTTCATGGGCTTCCCTAACGAATCTGGATGCGTTCTTCATTCGCCAGCGCCGTCTCAAGCTCCTGGCGCAAGGCATCGAGGAAGCCATTCACATCGTTCGGTGTCACCAAGTAGGCCGTCTTCACGAAATCGGTGGGTTTGACGACCTTCACCTTCTTGAAGACCGGCGCGGGTGGAACCACCGGGCCACCCTTGGCGACCGGCTTCTCTGCCTGGGTGCGGGAAAACTCCTCGATCCGGGCGATCCCGGCGTCGAACTCCTTGACTGCCTCGGCCTCGGCCTGGGCGAGGTGGGCTACGCTCTCTTCCTGCTCGACCTGCTGGCGCAGCTTCTCAAGAGGCTTCAGGCAGCCGGCTCGCAGCGCGGCGTCACCGTTGACCGCCGCCATGTCCTTCGTTAGTGTGCCGTAGTGATCATCGATCTTCTCGACGGCCTGTTTTCGTCGGTCGATGAGCAGGGCCGAGTTGATGGTGCTGACGGTACTGATCAGCCCATCCGCGTCCTTGATCAGTCCGTAGGGTGACGGTGCGGACAGGATGTCTTGTATTCGGCGCAAGGCCGGTGCCGCCTCAACGTCCCGCTCCAGATCGAGCCGGTTGAGTTGGAAACGCTGCCGTGCCTTCCGAAGGCGCTCCCATGTCGACCGTTGGTGGGCGTAGAAGTTTTGGAGGTCGTGATAGCGTTCGGCGAAATCCAGCAGGTCGTTCTTCAACAGAATGAACCGCTCGATGAATTTGGAGCCGTCCTTGTCGGCCAGCAATTTGTTGACGAGGGTGAGTCCATCGGCGATCTCCTCCCTGCCGGGATAGTTGCCCGTGTCTGCCAAGGGCTTGTAGGTGTTGAGATCGGCTTGCCAATCCTTGAGCTTTCCTTGGAGGAAGGCGAATAGACCGTCTTCGCCGTCCGGCCCCATTTCCGCAAACAACTCCTTGCCGAGGTTCCTGACCTTCTGAAGAACCTCGGGGTCCGGCGTGTGCCTGTTGACGAGGACGATCTTGCGGCGTTTCGCCGGAGCCATGATCAACTCGTAGACCTTCTCGAGCGACACATTTGCCCCATCCATCATCAAACGGATCTCGCCGAGGATCAGGAGCCGGGCCACGAGGAGCAGAACCTCGTCGTCCGGCCATCCGTAGGGTCTCAGAGCGTAACGCTTCTCGATCATGTCGTGCAGAACGACTTGGCGGCTCTGTGCTGAACACAATGCGAAAAAGTGACGAAGTTCTTCGATGGCCTCTGGGTTATTCTCGCCGTTCTCGAACATCAGTTGTTCCTTGGTGATGTCGTTGCTGCGGAGAACGGACTGTATTTCCTTTGGTAGCTCGGCTTGAGGCGTGAGCCGCTTGAGGTAGCTCATCTTGTCGAAGGTGTTCTGGATCAGATACTCCATCGTTTCGCTGAACAACGCTTCCGGGGTGGATGACTTTAGCTTGAGCGGCTGACCTGCCACGAAGCACTCCGCACTGGTCACCATGTCGCTGAGTAGTGCCGTGAGGCGTTCTCGTCGCTGGCGGTTGCCTTCGGCGCAGTCACGCAAGATGCGCAGGGTCGCGGGCGGGAGGGTGCCGTCGTTCTTGCGGGAGAGGTACTTTTCCGTCTGGAGGCAAGTGCGCAATTCCCGGCCCAGACTCTCGTCGTTGGCAAGACGTAACAGGACAAAGCCATCGTCTGCCGTGCTGTCGAGGATGCACTTGGCCTTGTCGTAACTTTCGTAGTCATCGGCCAGCGGTGTGATAACTGAGACCAGCAGGACGCCGTCTTTCTGGCTGCCGACGGGGTAGTTGTCGCAGCGGCGGTTGAACCCGAAGTCCATCTTGTTGGCGCTATAGCGGTGCTTCCTTTGCCCTTTCAATATGTCGTCAAAGATGATCTCGCCAAGCAGCTTCGCCTCCTCGCCCCCTGACAAATCGACGGCCTTGATCTCCTTGTTGATGTCCCGTTCTTCATTGGTCAGGAAGAAGTAATTCTCGCCACTGCGATTGATGAGTGTTTCCTTCTCCAACCGGAGCAGGCTCTCCTCGATCTTCCGCCGCAATGCCAGCCGGTCGGCGTCTATTTGGTCGAGGCACAACGTCACGAGGTTGTCCGCGTTCCCCTTCATCTCGTCGACATAGCGGATCAGGAAGAGAACCTGGAGCAAGCGGATGTCGAACGGCTCCAGGCTGGAATTTGTCTTGGCCTGGTCGATGGTTTTCTTGACCGACGTATCGAGGAAGCTCTCGATGGACGGGTAGAATTCGCTGAGAGGCACCAGCACGCCGACATCGCTCATGGAGACGGCCTTCGCTGCGGACTGGAAGGCGTCGAGCATCGACCGCTCGCCTCGGGCTAGATGCATCCCTGTGGCCCCAGCTTTGCGGATCGCCTCGAAGATCTTTTGAAGTAGCTGAAACTGGTACGGAACGAAGGGATAGTTCTTGACGAATTCCTCGCCGGAATTGACCTTCTTGAAGGTCATCCCGCAGTTTGTGAAGGTCAACTGGTTCTTGAGGATATCGCCTTTCTGGGCGAACACCCCTTCGAGGTCGTCCTTCACCTCCGGCAGTTTCGTCAGGAGGCGGGACTGGATCACCTCATCGACGTTCGCGCTGGACAACGACAGCGGCGGGAAGAACCGG
>JBDRTC010000774.1:0-3737 GCA_043824335.1 Planctomycetota bacterium
CACGCCGGAGGCGGCCAGGGCGTCGATGTGGGGCGTCCGGATGACGGAGTGCCCCATGCAGTTCAGCGTGTCGGCCCGCTGATCGTCGGCCAAGAGGAAGAGGATGTTCGGACGCTCGTCGGCAGTTTCCGCGGCGGTTCCGGACCCGGCAAACGCCGCCAGAAGAGCAAATCCCACGAGCAGTGCCCGTTTGACGCGGCGGATCGCAGAGCTTTGCATTTTCATCTTCCCCCTCCTACCTCATTGCAGCGGACGAAGTAGCCTTGCCGATGACGAACTGCCAGCGATCGGAGCCGTGGCCGTGGAAGGCAATCAGGACGTCGCACACCTGGTCGGCCTCGAAGGGATCGGGGAGCACCACGACGTATCTCTGCCTTGTGCCGTCCTCTCGCGAGACGAACTCGACGTCCCTCACACGCGCGTCCGGTGGTCCTCCACACAAGACCTGTCCGGGACCAATGAAGATCACCGTCGAAATCACAAAGCAAACCGGCCTGTTCATTGCGACGGCTCCTCTTCGGCGATGGCTCGGGTGAACTCCGCGCCTGAAACACGCGGATGAGACTAGTTTATAGCTTCCGGAGGGCGTACGGCAATGGCATACCCGGCAGGGCCGGCCGGGTCCGGTCGTGGCACGACGCCGCTGGTTGCATCATCGGGGCAAGGATGTTCCCTCGGGCATACCGGGTGACTATACTGACTTGCGCCGATCAATCTGTTCCACGCGGTGGCATTCCACTCCAACCATTGGGAGCCAGAAAATGATGAACCGAATCGGTCTTCCCGTGATTTGTGTTGTCCTCGGCCTCTCGCTTGGAGCCCCGGCCTGTGCCGGCGAGCCGGGCTTCCTTTCCCTGTTCGACGGCAAGACCCTGGACGGCTGGACGATCAACTGCCTCCCGAAAGACAGGGAGTTTTCCGCCAAGGCGTGGACGGTCGACGACGGCACGATCCTGGCCAATTCCATGGGCCACACCGGCCATTTCTACATCCTGCTGGCGGCCAACAAGGAATACGCCGACTTCGTGCTGCGGCTTCGCATCCAGGTGGAACGCGGCATCACGGGCAATAGCGGCATCCAGATTCGCAGCCGCTACAATCCCGAGACCGGATGGATGGAAGGACCGCAAATCGACATCAACCCGCCAAATCCCCAGCTAACCGGCAAGCTCTGGAATGAAGGGCCGGGCCCTCACCGCTGGCTCTCCAACGAGCCGGTCGAGGGGCTCAAGTTCTTCTATGCCGACGAAGGCGATGGATGGAACGACGTGGAGATCACGGCCAAGGGAATGAGAATCAAATCGGTGCTCAACGGCGTGACCGTGGTCGACTACGACGGCTCCGGCGTGCTGGACGACGAACTGCACAAGAAGCACAACGTCGGCACGAAAGGCGTGATTGGGCTCCAGCTCCACTCCTACGATCAACTCAAGCTCCGCTTCAAGGACGTTCGGATGAAGCCGTTGTAGGATCAAGCCGTTGTAAGAAAGAAGGTAGCGCTTCAGCCATATGAAGAACAAACCACATATCTTGTTCCCAAGCTCCGCTTGGGAACACTCCCTCTTTGCAGCATCGCTTTACCCCCTCGGGCGAGTCGGCGAGACAGAAGTCGGCGCATCTGCGGTCCCAAGCGGAGCTTGGGACCGAGGTTGCGCTCGCGTCTCGCGGTGTGGCTTCAAACGGCTGAAATCCTGCAAAGACGGTTGACCTCGGTGAAACGGTCGTAGGGGGGCTTCAGCCGGCAACTGTTTTCAAGGAGTCTTTCGATGTCCGACAACACGCTGGCCCAGTGGCAGGAGCGTTTCGAGGAAGATCTCCATTCCCGGCTCCTGCCCGTGGCGGCCGAACGGCGCGGCGCCGGGTTCCGGCTTGCCCCTTGCGACGGCCTGGACCTCGCCGGGCCGCTTCCGGACCATCTCGAAAAACTCCTCCCCGCGCCACGCGCCGTGGGTAGCTCACGGACCGCTTGGCCCGAGTAGACTTCTGGCAACCCCTTGAACGGAGCGACGCACCATGAATCGGCACGATCGGATTTGGAGTGTTACGGTCATTCTCGCCGCCGCCCAGCTCAGCTCGGCGGCTTGCGCCGAGGTCTCCCCTTCCGCCGTCGAATCGGTTGCCGAAAACGTGCTCCAGGTGCGCGACGAGGCGGGAAACTGGGGTGGGTCGACCATGGGCATCACGCATCAGCGCGGCCCGCACTACTGGGCCAAGAAGGTGCTCGACTTAAGCGGCGTGTCAGACGAGGCTTGGGCCCGTGTGACGGAAATCCGCCTCTCGGCCTTCTTCTGCGTGCGCGACTACTCCTGGCACGACCTGCCGGCGGCCAACGGCCTGGACGAAGCGATCGAGCTGGTCGTCAACGGGGAAGTCCATCGGATTCCCACGGGCGACGGCCCCAACAATCCCCGTCCCAAACTATTGACAAGCTGGAGGGTAATGCTACATTCAGGGTTATCGTGCTCATGGTGACGCGTTCCTGGGGTTGCTGTTTCAGGAAGACTCGTCATGCGTGTGCTCAAATCTCGCGCGGATCGACCCAAGGCCTTGACTCTCGGGGCCAAACATCCAAGCCGCCGTTGGCGAACCGCGTTCGAGCGCCTGGAGGACCGTGCCGCCCCCGGGGGGGGCGTGGCGGGGATTATGGCCAGCGGAGGGCTCTTTTGGCTCTTCGACGACTCGCTTTCCGCTTCGACCGATGAGGACGACGATCCGTTGCCGGCCGATTCCTATTCTGGCCTCGATTTTCGGTTCACGGTGGACATCCTTTCGCGATCCGGACATGAATCCGCGTGGAGCGGCGGGTCGTCTCTTTCAGAGCCGGGTCCGCTGGCTGGAGGAGTGGGGGCCAACATCCCCCTTGCTCGGGAGGCCGCGCAAGCTGAGTCCCAAAGCCCGAGCGGCGTTTCGCTCCAGGTGTTCCGCGAGGCCGCCTCGGAGCGGATCGAGTCGGTGGTCGAGCGGCTTTTTGCCGACAAGCTGGGCGGGCTCGACCTGGGGCCGTTGATCCGCAATCTGAGCGCCGTGGACGACTTGGCCCGTGCAATGGCCTCGGGCACGCCGGCGGTCATCCGCGCCTCGGCGGCCCCAACCATGTCGAGCGGGAGCCCCTCGTCGAGTCCCGCGGCCTCGGGCCAGGTCGGCTCCGGGCCGGCGACCGGGGCCGCGGCCACCGGCTTCTCGACCCGCAACCCGGGCCCCGGCGGCTCGGAGCCCACGGCGAGCGACTTCTTCTACGACAACATGCCGCCGGAGGTTGCGGATGAATCCTATGGAATTCCGCACGACCAGGGGTTCGGAGAATCCGCGCCGGGCGTGCTGTCGAACGACTACGACCCCGACATGTGGCCCGGGGACCTATACGCCGTCCTCGACCAGGGCCCCAGTCATGCCGCGACGTTCGATCTCCAGTCCGACGGCTCCTTCACGTACACGCCTCAGCCCGGGTATCTCGGCGACGACTCGTTTACCTACTGGGTGAGCGACGGCATGGACTACAGCCTCCAGACGGCCACCTGTTTCCTGGGCGTCTACAACACCCCTCCCGTGGCGGAACCCGACGGCGGCGCGTCTCCTTACTTGACACTCCACGACACGCCGCTGGAGATCTTCGAGGCCGAGGGGGTGCTCGCCAACGATTATGATTTCGAGGGCGACCCGCTCCAAGCGGTGCTGAAGACCGCGCCCGGCCACGCCAAGACGTTCACCCTGAACGCCGACGGCAGCCTCTACTACGA
>JBDRTC010000775.1:0-7284 GCA_043824335.1 Planctomycetota bacterium
GGCGAGGCCGAAAGCGGCGGCCCCTTCCCCACGGCCGATCCGCCGGCAAATCTCAACTGGGACCTCTGGCTCGGCCAGGCCCCCAAGGTCGACTATTGCGAGAAACGCGTCCACTACCAGTTCCGCTGGTGGTTCGAGTACTCCGGCGGCCAGGTGACCGACTGGGGCGTGCACCACACCGACATCGCCCTCTGGGCCCTGGGCGGCGACGAGACCGGCCCGGCCGAGATCGAGGGCAAAGGTGATTTCCCCCTCGGAACCGAAGGCGTGCTCGAGATGCTCGCCGGCAAAAAGCCGGCCGTGGAGCCCAACAGCTACAACGTCGCCCGGGGCTTCGACTGCGACATAACGCTCCCCAACGGCAACACGATCAAGCTCATAAGCGGCCCCAACGAGCTTGTCATCGAGGGGGAGTTGGGCAAGATCCGCGTCAACCGCGGCAACCTCACCGGGAAACCGGTCGAGGAGCTTAGCGACGCCGACAAGCAATGGCTCGACGAAGAGGTCGTCAAGCTCTACAAGGGGAAGCAGCCGGGCAGCCACATGGCCAACTTCTTCGAGTGCGTCAAGGACCGCTCGCTACCGATCTCCGACGTCTTCACCCACACGAACTCGGTGAACACCTGCCACATGGCCAACATCGCCATGCTCCTCGGGCGCAAGATTCGCTGGGACCAGGAAAAATACGACTTCATCGACGACCCCGAGGCCAGCGCCCTGGTGAGTCGCCGGCAGCGCGAGCCGTACACGATCAACGTGTAGTGGTCAGTCGTTAGTGGTCAGTGGTTGCAAGTAGCGGTGGAACTTGCCGAAAACGCCCGCCGACTGCGTTCGGCGGGGAGAGCGCCACCACGCTCGCCGACCATTCCACCAAACCACTACGCAAAGAACACCCGCTCGGCCGTCCCGCGCAAGAGCCACTCGCGGTCGGCGTCGGTGAGGAAGTCGAGACGGCTGCGCACCAACTCGATCGAGTCCTTGTACGTGTGACCGGTCATCACCTGGAACGGCCCGTCGCTGGCCCACATCAGCCGCTTCGGGCCGAAGACGTCGACGAGCCGGCCGATCATGGGGCCAAGGTCCAGATACGGAGCCTGCTTCTTCCCTAACGCGTAATAGGCCGAGATCTTGACGTGGGTGTTTTCGTGCCGGGCCAGCCGGCAAAGGTTGTCGAGGTCGGACTGGCGCACAACGCCGTCGACGCCGATCCGGGCAAAATGGTCGACGACGACCGGCGTGCCGGGAAATCTTTGGCACATTCGGTCGACCGCCGGCAAATGCTCCGGGTCGATCAGCGGACACATCGCCAGGCCCCTCTCGGCCCCACACTTCCACATGGCCGCCATCCCCTCGCCGTCGAGCCACCGATCGGCCGGGCGATCCAAGGGCCGGATGCGAAACCCGCGAACGCCCCTTCGGGCCAGATCGAGCATCGTCTCGCGCGGCTTGGCGTCGCGGTCGATCACCGCGACCCCGGAAAACACGCCCTGGTGTTTCTCCATCATGTCGAGCATGTACGAGTTGTCGAACTCGTAGTAGCTCATCTGGATGAGCACGATTCGCGTGACCCCGCACGGCCGGGCATGGGCAAACAGCTCCTCCGGCGTGAAGCTCGCCAGTGCCATCCCCTCCTTGCGGTAGCCGGACGCCAGCGGATACCGCTTTGTGTCGGGCGTCCACACGTGAACGTGGGCGTCGATGAACCCCTGCTCCGGACGGTCAGCCGCCAAAACCGTATCCTCCTCAGTCTTAGTCCCCGCCACGGTCCAGGCCCCGACGCCCAGCATCCCCGCCCGCAGAAAATTGCGCCGCGATTGGCCGACGGCTGATGCGATTACCGGTCTCTTCATGGCGCGGCTCCTTGACAGGGAAGGTGCAACTCACGAACTTACTTTACTAGGACCAAACGCGTTTTCAAGTCCCGCCGGGGACAATCGCGTCCAGGTTCCTACCGCGAGAGGACGGTGTCCGCGTTCTCGCGCGTTCGCTTCGACACCAACTTTGCCCCCCATCTCCCCCAAAGGATCTCGACATGAACGCACCATCGACTCACCGGCGCAACTTTCTCAAGCTCGCTACCGGCGCCGCCCTGGCGGCCGGAGGGCTTCGATCGGGCATTGCCGCCGCTCGGGCCGCGGAGCCCGACCACACGCCACATCCGATCCGGCTTGGCGGACCCGTGTTCGGCGCGCCGCAAGACCCCGAGGAGCTGGCGCTGGCACACAAGAAGCTCGGGTATCGGGCGGCTTACTGTCCCGGTGTGAGCCTTGCCGACACCGGCCGCATCCGCGAGCTTCGCGAGGCTTTCCGGAAGCACGACGTGGTCATCGCCGAGGTCGGCCGCTGGTGCAATCTCCTGGAGGCCGACCCGGCCAAGCGGGCGGAGAACCTGAAGACCGTGACCGAGGGGCTGGCGCTGGCCGAAGCCGTGGGGGCCCGCTGCTGCGTGGACATCGCCGGGTCGCTGAATCCCGAGATCTGGTACGGGCCGCACCCCGGGAACTTTTCGCAAGAGTTTTTCGAGGCCACCGTCGAAAACGCCCGAAAGATCATCGACGCCGTGAAGCCCAACGAGGCGAAGTTCTGCTTCGAGATGATGGGCTGGGCCTTGCCCGACAGCCCCGATTCGTATGTCCAACTCATCAAGGCGGTGGATCGCGAGGCGTTCGGCGTCCATCTCGATCCGGCGAACCTGGTCAACTCGCCAAAACGTTTCTACCGCAACACCGATCTGTTGAACGAGTGTTTTGACAAGCTCGGCCCGTGGATCGTGAGCTGCCACGCCAAAGACGTCGTCTGGGAGGTGGGGATGCAGGTCCACTTCCGCGAGGTCACCCTGGGCGAGGGCGAGTTGGATTACACCACGTACCTCAAGCGGCTGGCCGCGCTAGCCGGCGACGTGCCCCTGATGATCGAGCACATGCAGGGCCCCGAAGAGTACGACAAGTCGCGCCGGCACTTGTTCGAGTTGGGTGAGAAGATCGGCGTGAGCTTCGCCTCCTAAGGGGCGGCCGATAGATAACTTCCCGGTTTGGGAGGGGGACAGTCCCCGAGTTATTCTCCGGCCGCTCCTAAGGCCCCGAAATCAAGGGGGGCAAACGACTTGTGGTCTCTGCCGGCCACTCCGGAATACCTCCGCAAGGCAGGAGGAGAAGGTGTGCTATCTTTTCATAGTAATCGTTGACAACGGCTGGCCTCGTGAGGGGGAACGTCCCGTGAGCAGTTTCTACGAGTTTGTGTCGACCGCCCTGGCGGATAAGAAAATCGACGAGTCGGAAGTCGTGCTGATTCGGGAGCGGATCGCGGAAGACGGGAAGCTCGATCTCGAAGACGTCAGGCTCCTGGTCGAGCTCTATTGCGGCGCCACGGAGTATTGCCCCGCCTTCGAGGACCTCTTCTTCGAGGTGCTCGACCAGGTCATCCTCGCCGACGGGGAGATCGATCCCAGTGAGCAGTTCTACCTGCTCAAAATGCTCTATTCCGACCGGGTGATCCGGGATCGCGAGAAAGAGTTCCTGCTGAACCTCAAGCGCAGGGCAAAAGAGACGACCCCCGAGTTCGAGGCCCTCTGTGAGGAGGCGCTCCGCGCGCACCCGACCGACTGGGACGTCGGCGGCGTGGTCACCCGCAAAGCCAAGACCTTCCACGGTTGAGTGCGGCGCTTCACCCGCCGGTTGCGGGGTGGTATCATGGGGCGCGCGGCTCGACCGGCCGCGAGGCGTCTTCTGCCACCTCCTTTGCTCGAAGGGTGAACGCGATGACCAGGGAGTTCTCCAGACGATCGTTTCTCGGCCGCAGCTTCTCGGCCACGGCGGCCACGGCCGGCGTTGCGCTCGGCTCGTGGCCGGTTTCCCGCGCGGCGGGCGCGGAGCCAGCGCATCCGACGGCCCAGGACACTTTTGCGCTCGGGCGGCAGGGCGGGAAGATCCCGGTGATCCTCGATACCGACATCGGCGGCGACATCGACGACACCTGGGCCCTGGTGATGCTGCTGAAATCGCCGGAGCTCGACGTCAAGCTGGTCACCTCCGACTCGGGGAACGACGTCTATCGCGCCCGACTCATCGCCAAGCTCCTCGATGTCGCCGGCCGGACCGACGTGCCCGTGGGAATCGGCTGCCTCCCGGACGACAAGCCGGGCCCTCAAAGCGCGTGGGTGGGGGATTACGACTTGGCGAGATACCCGGGCACGGTTCACAAAGACGGCGTGGGGGCGATCATCGACACGATCCGCGCCTCGCAAGATCCGATGACGCTCATTGCCATCGGCCCGGTGCCCAACCTCCTCGAGGTGCTCCGCCGCGCCCCCGAAATCGCCCAAAAGGCCCGCTTCGTCGGCATGCACGGCAGCGTGCGTCGTGGATACGGCGGCAGCGAGAAGGTTTCCCCAGAGTACAATGTTCGGGCGAATCCCAAGGCCCTGCAAGAGGTCTTCGCGGCCCCTTGGGACGTCACCATCACTCCGCTCGACACCTGCGGCATCGTACACCTGGGAGGCGAGCGGTTTAAGAAGGTCTACCGCTCGAAGAACCCGTTGATTCAGGCGCTCATCGAGAACTATCGGGCGTGGCTGGCGCACCGAAGCAAAAACAAGCAGTCACCCGAGGTGCTCACGCAAAGCAGCACGCTTTTCGACACCGTTGCCATCTACCTCGCGCTTAGCGAATCGCTCATCGAGATGGAGGAGCTGCCGATCCGGGTGACCGACGAAGGCTTCACCGTGATCGACCAAGACGCCCGAAAGGCCCACTGCGCGATGCGTTGGAAAAGCCTCGACGGCTTCAAGGACGACCTGGTTGCTCGGCTTACGGCCGAACGCTGAAGCGCAACGGGAACGGGGGCCGAGGGCATTCAACAGTGGGGCACGATTCCATCGTGCCAAGGCACGTTTCCCTTGTTCCCAAGCTGGAGCTTGGGAACCAGATCAAACGGGGCCGGCGACCGGTCGACTTTCGTCATCTGCGACCACGGTCGCCGCAGCGATACCACCGGGCGAGCCGCTTTGGCGGGACTCCCAGATAGTAACCCAGGACGACCCGCTGGTTGATCCAGGTGGTCCGCCAAAGGCCGAGCGCCCGCCATCGCCGGGCGGAGGTGACCACGGGCTTGGGAACGATTGCCACCCGGCCGCGACGCCGCAGGCGGCGCATCAGCTCGAAGTCTTCCAGGATCGGCAACTCGGGAAAACCGCCCTCGAGGTAGAACGTATCGGCCGGCAGGAAGATCGCCTGATCGCCGTAGGGCATGCGAAAGCACCGGCTGCGAAAGTTGATCATCCGCTCGACCACGCGAAACGGCCACTCCGGCGCGTCGATCCGCATGGCAAAGGCCCCGGCACTCGCGTTCGCCCGGGCGAGCGTTCGGCGAACGTGCTCCGGGAAATCCTTGGGAAGCTGCGTATCGGCGTGGAGAAACAGGAGGATGGAGCCGGTGGCTTCGGCGGCCCCGGCGTTCATCTGCCACGCCCGGCCCGGGGCCGTGGTGAGAGTTCGGCAGTCGTGGTCCCGGGCGATTTCGAGCGTGCGGTCCCGGCTGCCGCCGTCGACGACGATCGTCTCCATCGCGTCCCGCGCGGCTTCCCGCAGGCACCGCAGCGTCTGGCCCAAGAATGCTTCCTCGTTGAGCGTGGGGATGACGACCGAGATCCGCGCGTCGGCCAGATCGTGCCGAAACTGGTCCCTCGCGCGCCGCCAGACGTTGAGATCCTCCGGCCGGTCGACGTCGTCAAGCGGCGCCAAGAGCGAGGTGGAAAGCTCCATTTCCGCTGCCGCCCGAAGCGTCTCTTCCAGCACGGTTTCGCTGCCCCAGGAGATCCCGCGGAACAGTCGCGGGGCGGGACCTCGCAGTCCGATCAGGTAGTAGCCGCCGTCGGTGGCAGGCCCCAGCACGAGGTCGTGATGCTCCAACCGGTCGAACGCCTCCCGGACGACGGGCGCCGTCACCCCGGGGCAATCGGTGCCCACGATCACGGCACGGCCCGCTGCTGCCCGAAAGGCCGAATCGAAGGCGTCGTTCATACGGGCCCCGAGGTCGCCGCCGCGCTGTGCTCGATAGCACGTCGCCGGACCGAAGCACTGCTCGGCGAGCGCCTCGTCGCCGCCCTCGAATCGGACTTCGATCGACACGGGCCGCTCGTCGGCAAGCTCCCTCGCCCGGCGAAGTGTGTGGCGGGTCATCTCCCGCCCGAGCACCGCGGCGCCGACGGCCCCCAAGGCGGGGATGAGTCGCGTCTTACTCTTGTGCGGCTCGGGATACCGCGTGAAGACGATCAGACGCTCACTCATCTTCCGTCGCGCCGCGTGCGTTGGGCGATGGCTGCGGAAGCCCTGTTACTTGGGCACCGGTTTCACGCTCGTCTGCTTCGTGGGCACGAGCTTTTGGCAGGGGTACTTCGCCTGGTCGACCTCGACGCCGCGGGCGCGCAGCGATTGGGCGATGGCCAGGGCGAAGTCGGCGGGCGCCTCCTCCAGGCCTTCTTTGAGCGCCTCGACGGCCGCCTCGGTGGGGATGCGCTCGACGCAGCAGCGGGCGTCCTCGCGGACCTCCGTGTCTTTCAGGATGTCCGGCAACTCGCGGATCGCGTCGACCGTGTCGTCGCCGCCGATCTCCGAGAGCATCCAAAAAGCCTCGCGGCGGACCGACACCGGCTGGTCGTTGCCCAAGAGTCCGATCAACTCGGCCTCGACGGCGCCCTTGGCGTCGCCGGCGCCCGGCGCCCCAACGGTATGGACGATCTTCCACATCGCCCGCTTGGCCGCCCGGGCGACTTCCAGCTCGCCGCCGGCCACGATTTTGGCCAGGGGCTTGATCGCGGCGCAACCCGCGCTCCCGGCGGCCTGCCAGGCCTCGGTGCGGACGTTCGGATCGTCGCTCTTGATTCGATCGAGCAATTCATCGAGTGTCAGTTTTTCTTCCATCTTCAAATCCCTTGTATTTCGGAGGTACGTTTTCGTTGGAGGGACCGGAAAAAAATCACCCCGTCGTTTAGAGGTGATACGGGTGGCGCTGCGGACGGGACATCAGGCGCTGGGCCTGCTCGTCGCCGACGATCTCTTGCTTTGCCTGGTCCCAGGAGAGTTTCCGGCCCAGGATGAAGGCGAGGTTCCCCAGGATGCAGAGGTTGGCCACGCCGGCGCCCCACTCGATGTCCATGATGCACTTCTTGCCGGTGCGGATGCCGAGGAACCAGTCTTCCATGTGGCCGGGGCTCTTGTAGACGTCCTGGAAGCCCGCGGGCGGTTCCCAGTTGAGCACCTTGTTTTCGCCCCAGGTGCCGCCGTCGCC
>JBDRTC010000776.1:0-19989 GCA_043824335.1 Planctomycetota bacterium
GCAACCAGTATCGTCACGCGGACCAGCAGAAGAAGTTCACGGAGAAAGTCCGTGAGATGGGCAAGCGGATCGGGATGCAGATAGATGTTGCCCCCAAGGTGCTCACGACCGAAGTCGAGGTCGACCGGTATCTTGCAGAAACCAGTCCGACGGCTCCCGACGCGACGCTGGTCTTCTGCCTTTCATCCGCTTCCGCCAAGAAAGCCCGTAAGATTGCTGACGGGATCGACGCTCCGGCGATTGTCTACCTTCCAACCGGTGCAAGTCACCATTTGCCGCCGGCCGAATTGACCAACGCGAAGGGGCTGCACTTCATCCACTCTATTGAGAACTGGGAAGAAATCGACCGGTCGCTCCGCGCCGTCCACGCGAAGAAGATGCTCGCTCAGAGCCGAGTGCTACGTGTCGGCAAGTACAGTGACGTCACGAAATCGACGTACGGTCGCCTGGGAACGGAAGTTATCTCTATCCCTGCCGGAGAATACAACAGCTTGTTCGATTCGATCAAGCCGGACGAAGCGATGAAGGCAGCCGCGATGCAATTCAAACGCGATGCCGTGGAAGTCATGGACGTTGCGGACGACTACTTTGTCGAGGCATTCCGCGCGCACAAGACCGTTTGCACGCTTCTGGATCGCTATGACGCGGACGGGATCACGATTGACTGCCTGATGCTTCAGCATCGCAAGCCGTGCGTGAGCTTCTCGATCAACAACGGCGACTTGACTGCCACTTGTGGTTGTGAGAACGACATCACTGCAACCATGACCATGTTGCTGAACCGCTACCTGTTCGGTCGCCCCGGCTTCGAGCACAACTCGGAGTACGATGAGGTTCGCAACCACTATTTTGCCACGCATTGTACCTGCGCAACCAAGTTGAACGGCTCCGGTGCGCCGGCTCAAGAATACAAGGTGCGCCCCTTCTTCCATCATCTGCCCAAAACGCCCGCGTTGGACGTGCAATGGACGCCGAATACACCAGTCATCTTGTCCAAAATGTATTCGGAAAACGACATTCGGTACTACACCGGAAACGTCATCGAATCGCCGACGTGTCCGCCGACCGGTGGATGCGCAACGCGTGTCCTTGTCGACTTCCAGGTGGACGATATCACCACGGTCTACCTGGAAAGCCATCCGATTCTCTCCGTCGGCGAACCAGATGACGTACGATGCTACGACATCTTCTCGAAAATGTTCGAGGCAAGAGATGGGTAAGTAGTGTTCAAGTGTCCGCGTCTTCAAGCCGGCGGTTGTCGAGGTCTTGCCGGAGCGGGAGACGGAGATGACAAGGCAGCGAGCCACGGTCAGGACTCGACCCGCCTCGACCGACAAGACGCACAACACATCGGCGGCGGATCCCTGCGATCCAGTTGGCCGCGATGTCAAAACACATTGGGTATTCCGAGCGCTGCTTGCCCTGTTGCCGGCCACCCCCCGATAGACTGGCTCTGTGACCGATGACGCGACGGGTTTTTCGAGCGCCCTCGGGTGTTTCACGAGGGTGGTTTGTTGAGATATCCGGCAAAAGGCATGACTTGATGACACAGAACCCCGAATACGGTCTATCCGGCTGCCGCATCAATCCTCTTCGCGGCCTGCTCGGGGGTCCCGCTCGTTCCCAGCTGCACCCACGTCTCATTCCGCGCCCAGGCGGTGCGATTGAGGCGAAGACGGGGAGCGCGCGTGTTCAGAGGAGGATTTCGATGAGAGCAGCTCTCTTGGATTATTCCCGTCAGGGTTGGGGACGTCGAACCAGAATCCACCCGCTTCGGCAGCGCCTACTTGCTACCTCAAACAGCACGATGGGTGAACGTCAACCTGGAAGTGCCGGTCCGGGAAGTCAATCAGTCGTCCGCGACGCCGAAAAGCCAGGCGTACTGGATCAAGTGAATGCCATTCGGGTCCTCTCCGTAATAGCACCGAGTCGACGTCCCCGCGCGGCAGGCGTACTCCCACTCGGCCTCGGTAGGCAGTCTGATAGGCACCTTGCTTAGCTCGGTAAGCCATTGGCAAAAGGCGGCCATATTATTCCAACTGATGAAGATGACCGGGCAATTCGCGTCAGTAGGCCGATCCGGCTTGTCCCGGTAGTGTCGGAGATAGCTTTCGTCCGCCTGGGTTCGCCCGTCGTATCCCGTCGCCTCGACAAAGGTCTGGTACTGGGGTCTCGGCGTGGAGGATCTGGCCCAACACTTCTGCCACATTGCCACGGAAGGGTCGCTGCCGGGTCAGCAGTTCGTAGAGGATCACACCCAGTGCATAGACGTCGCACGGCGGCCCGATCGTTTCCTGACAACCACGGACCTGTTCCGGCGCCATGTAAGCCGGCGTGCCCATGACCGCCCCGCTTTGAGTCAACGTGGCGTCGCCGTGCCCCTCACGGCGAGCCAGGCCGAAATCCAGTATCACCGGCTCGCGACGCGCGTTGATCATGATGTTGGCCGGCTTGAGGTCGCGGTGAACCACACCCTTCGAATGGGCCTCTTCCATCGCTAGAGCCAGCTTGCGGACCACGGCGGCCACCTGACGCTGATCCAGGGGGTTGGGGCTCTCGGTGTAACGCGAGAGCGGCTTGCCCTCGATGTAGGCCATCGTCAGGTAGTGAACGCCGTCGATTTCGCCTACGTCGTAGACGGGACAGAGATTGGGGTGCTCGATTGTGGCCGCCGCCTTGGCCTCACGGTGGAAACGTTCAAGGACCTCGGGCGGGTCCTCGGGAGCGAACTGTGGGACCTTCACGGCCACCTGGGGGTCGAGTTGCTCGTCGTGTGCCAGGTAAACCGAGCCCATCCCACCCCGGCCAAGCCGCTTGACGATTCGGTATCGCCCGAACGTCTCGGGCAGTTTGTCCGGTGGTCCCGTGGGCCGGGCCGGGGGAGGAGATGCCTTGCCGCCGGCACGGGGGTCACGGGCCTTGTAGGTCTCTGTCTCGGCGATGATCTGCCTGGCCTGCTCGACCAGACAGCCGAGCCGCTCGGCCTGCTGGGGAAACCGCTGTTCATATTCGCCCAGACTGATCGGACCTTCGAACTGGTTGCGGACTTCGTACTCGGCTTGAATCAGGTCGGCGGGCACGGTCTCGGTAGTCCCAAGTTCCGGGTAAGCCTTGAGATACGTCTCAATGTCGACCCGGCGACCACGTTCCCACTGCCGCTCCAGGTCGATCTTGACCATTTCGATCAGGGCCGGTGTCCGCATCGGATCACCCGGTGGAGGGAGCTTCGCGGCCCAGGCCGCCAGCCGACCTTGTCTCCAAGAGGCGTCGAACCGGACCAGCCAGGATTCGAGTTCAGCCCGCTGCTGATCGGGTAGTGCCGACAGTTGCTCATTGGCTACGGCCATGTTCGGCCCTCCAGGCAAACGGCTCAGGAAAATGGTGCTCTATCTATCTGATTGCGCTTTTGAACCGATCTGTCACATGGTCTGAGGCACTTTTTTTCAGCCACCCGAGGTCGAGGCGATCTCGGTGAGCCGTTCCTGGAGCAAATGAAGCACGCGATAGACCGTCTGACGGGAGACCTCAAGCTCTTCGGCCAGCTCAGTCACCGAATGCCCTTCGAGCCGCATGCGGAGCACTTTTCCGTGGAGGTCAGGCAGGCCGTGAAGCAGAACGTCGACGTGATCGACCAGGGCCGCGGCTTCGTCGGGGCGGGGCTCGCGAACCACCGTCTCCGATATCAGCGCTTCCGCGTTGGGAAACTCAACAGTGACGTTCCGCTTCTCGGCTGTGTGATGGCGGGCTTTGGCGCGGGCCTTCATAAGCGTTAGCTTGACCAGTAGCCGCCACAGTTGGGAAGAGCAGTCTATTTGGAAGTCGCCTCGGGCCTCGCGACGGAAGAACGAGCCCAAAGCGGCTTTCGCCCGTTCAGCATCCGTGTCCGATGAAACCTTCCATTGCCGGTGCAGAACCTTCCCCAGCCGTTTCCAACCATAACTCCAGACCTGCGAGTCCCAAATCGCCGTCTCTCAATCCAAGTCCCGAATACTCGTGAAAATGGGATGCGAATGAGACACAGCCGGAGGCAAGCCTTCCCCCCGACCGAAGGGCAACTCATCTCCGCCACAAAGCGACTCCTTGCGCGCGTCGGTGGCGCACGCCGCTGTACTTGGCAGGATGCAGTTACCTGCGTCGGTGAAATCGACCGACGCGCGCCAGTATGCTCCAATTCGATGCGTCGGTCGTCCCCACCGACGCGCGCTTCCCAATACGGCCGGTGGCATCGACCGACGCTCCGAGACAGCACAGTAGGCCAAGAAACGAAACACCTCCATCCCCCGAGAGGCCGGGGGACGGCTGTTCACCGTGTCAGATTGCTCGTGACGACCGTTTTTCGGCGCGATTCGGGCGCACCGTAAAGCATGTCCCAACGATGTGGAACTGCCCCCCGATCAAGCCGGAGCACTTACGAGGGGCACAGCCTTCGCTTCAAGCCCTCTTCAGCGTTCACTCCCGTTCAGCCAAACACGCACGTCTCATTCCCCGCCCAGGCGAGGCGATTAAGGCGGGGACGGGAGTGCGGAGGTTGAGAGGAGAGGTTCCGCTACCGCCACCGCGACACCGAATGTCGTCCGAGATTCATCCTGCTGGCGAGCGTGAACTCCAGATTCTCAAGGAGTTTGGATGTCAGCTAAGTATTTTGACCCCACGGGATAGACCGATCAGCCGAAATCCCTGCGTTTATTCATACACCGCTCTAACGTGGACCACTCGACCGGGCGACTTGAGGCGGATGCATTCCCTCTGCGGATCGAATTCGTGGTGCGGTTTTCCGTCCACTTGGACGGCGCGCATCGGCTTGCCCTGCGGATGCCGGAGCCTCAAAACTACTTGCTTGGGCTTGTCGCGCGTGGGGGGCTCGATGCTGGCCTCAATCCATCCGTGTGCCGCGTGTGACTCGATCCTGTAGCTGAGCCGGCCGAAGCGGGAGGGCGCATCATCGACGGCTACGATGAGACCGTCTTTCAACCAGTTGTTGGTGACAAACGGCGCCAGCCACAGCTCGTCGTCCCGCTCCATCACGAGCATCAAATGCGTTTGCTCAAGGAAATGCCCGATGCTCTCCGTATTGATCCAGGCTCCGGTCCCGCTGAAGTGTTCCCACAAGGAGAGGTCTTCCGTATTCAACAGCGAGGCGGGGGCGTTGAAGTGGGCGCGGACAAACGGCTTAACGTCATCGCGCAGTGCGTAGATCTGGGGAAGCCGGGTTAAGTAGGGCTGCACTTTCGAGAAGCCATCCAAGTTGAAAGGGTCCTCCTGCGACTCCTCTTCCGGATACCCGAGCCACCCGGCGGACAGAAACTGAACGTCTTCCATGTGATTGAGCATCCAGCTCACGTCCGGACTGTTCGGGTCCATCACACCTTGCAGGACCAAGTGATGGGGTCCCTCTTCGACGTCGTAACACCAGGTCCGATTGGCGTCCTCTCGGGGAAAGAACTCGGCGGTGGGGGCCGGACAATGCACTTGGGACGGATACAGCGGGACCCAGGAACCATCGCGCAACGGCAGCACAGGCGAAAGCGCCTTCGTCCGCTGGTAGGCTCTGAGGATTTCCTGTCGAAACTCTTCGGCGTCTTGGCGGAAGGTACGAGCATCCGGGTGGCCGATGTCTTCCAGGCAACGGCCCATTGACTCGAGGCCCGCGTAGAAGTAGCCGTTCAGGCAGAAATAATAGGCGAAAGCGCACCAGTCGGCCTCAACCCCCGGAGGCATAAGCCCGAACTGGTGGATTTTGTTTCCGCGGGCATCGCGCCTCTTCGTTTTTTCTCGCTGACGCATGATCCAGCGACAGGCGCGAACAACATCCGGGGCGATGGTCTTGAGCCATTCGGCGTCCTTCGTTAGCTCGTAGTGGCGGGCGAACGTCCAGAGGTGCCACCCGGTTCCCATGAGGGTATATCCCTCGGTGTGAATGAAACCTTCCGGAGTGATGTGATCGACATAATAGTCGTTACAGCGTCTGGCGAATTCATCATGCCCCATCAGGTCGAGACCGATAATCCCGTAGTTGGAGTCCCCTTCGATAGGACCATACCGGCTGTCGCACATTGCGAATTGGGCACCCTGCTTCTCATGAGGCGCGTAGATCATGCAGTAGACTTGGGACGCCAGGATTAGGTTCTTGAGCATCGGGTCAGGTAGGTCGATTTTGGTGGCCGACGCCATCGTACGACGCCAGTAGGCATCGAGATCGCAAAGGAGTTTCGCGCTGTGGAGGTCCGAGGGGCACGCCTCCGGCGACGATTCCCAACCAGGGAAGTACACGGTGCACCGTGCAACCGCGTTGGCCGGCAGATCGCCATCCATGGCAATCACGTTTCCGTCCACTGCAAGGCGAAGGCCGACAGCGTCCGATGCGTGTACAAAGGCCAATAGCGTCCCGTCTTTCTCAGCGATGACGCCGGACGCCGTCTGGCGCACTTTGACATCCGACGTCTTGGATCGCTGCGACGGCGCCGCGAAGGTCAGCTTCAATGCGACGCGGGAGGCTTGGGGCATGGGATTCTCGAGCGTGAACTCGGAAACGCCGATGGCTCGTTTGTGGAGCCACGGCGCGCCATTGGACAACAGCTCGTCACCGTAAGGGGCCACAAAGGTTCGCTGTCGATAGGCCACTTTGCCGTCCCGGACGACCGTGACCGGCACCGGCAGCCAGCCGCCATGGAGGGAGCGTTCCGGGTCCTGCTTCTCCCCCAAGCCGAACTCCGGGCGCAAGTCAAAGGGCTTGGACATGGTGGAATGAATAACACCGTTTCGCTCGACTTCGAGACGGCGATCGTCACCGGCGAGCGAAATCAAGGTGGGATTCGCATTGAGCCCGGGCAAGTTGGCGAAGGGACCTCCATAGGGACGCTGGACCTTCTCCAATGCCTGCTGGAAGGTCTGGTCGGGCATGTCCCGCACGGTCTCGATCATGGTCCTCCGGCCCGCGACTGCGGCCTTGTATTCACTCAGAGTTGTCGAAGCCGGTTGTTTTGTTACAAACAAACCCGCGTGTTCTGCGTAGACACATCCGTGCGTGAAGATGTCCTCGACGGCAACGCCGAAAGCCGCCTCCGGCAAGCTGAACCGAAGAACCGTTTTCTCCCGCTGCCCGAGACGGGGGGCCGCAAAACGTATCTTCAGCAAGAGGGGTTGACTCAAATCCCAGCTGCACCGCAACCTGGAACCTGACGACGGGGACTGCAGGATTTCCCCGTTGTACAACTCGATTTCCCCTGACTTGCCAGGCATGGGCCGCTCGAGCTCGCAGAGCAGTTCCGCCGTGATCCAGCGGGAGAGACTGTACGCCCTGGGCCGGTTGACGACCCAAGGAGTTACTCTCCCTGGAAGGACCCACCGCACCTTCCACACCGCGGGCCGGCGCGCTGGCCTTCTTTGCGGTTTGGGAGTGAATACGAGTTGGTTACCGCGTTGTTTGATGCCCCCGACCGTGTGCACCCAGCGTCCCTGCCAAGGAGAGCCGCTGCGCAATCTACCGTTGAGAACGGATTCTGAGGACCAGGATTCAACCCTCACCGTGTCGGGGGAAGGGATCTCGTCTCCCAGAAACTCCAGTTCCAGGCGTCGGATTCGCCGACGTTCCAGCCACTGTAGGCCGATGCATCCCTGACCGCCCTCCGCCGGAGAGACGATGTATGCACCGTCATCCGAGGGCAGCACGTCCGTGCCGAGAAACAGCTCTTCCTCAGGGAACTCAGCGTCCCGGGCCAAGACATACGGAGCTCGGGCGGGGTCCCACGTTGCCACTCGCGCGAACTGGCCAATATCCACACCAGGGTCCGTCGGCTTCTGTAGCACGTCAACGGACGGGTCGGGAATGAGGCGAGCGTTTGCCCAGTTGGCTTGGTCGCAACTGATTCCATCACCGGCGTCCGTCACGACCAAGAGGAGATCCCGTGCCCCGGTTAGCGGGACCCAAATGGGCCGGGCAGGGTGGGCCATTTTCATCACGCCGGTGTCCAGTTTCTTTTCACCGTCAACGAAGACCTGGAACGTAACACTGGCCGGCTCGCCGGCGCCTGCTTGTAGTCCGACTTCGGCTTCAAACGCGGAGAAGAGCCCGTCCAATACGACGTAGATTTTTCCGGGTGCATGGCCCAAACCTTTCGAGTAGTCTCTGTCCTTGATGCGCATTGGTTTGGGCTCGACACCCGGCGCATGGGACGCCACGCCCACGCCCAGTTCGCCCCAAGCCTGCGTCCAATCGACGATTCGTGCCAAAAGAGCATCCTCAGGACTTTCCGTTGCCCCGTCCGTACCGGCAATTGCTGGACTTCCCAGAAGAACAAAAGCGGTGACGGCCAATGCTGTGAAGCCGGGCCGTCGTCGGTTCGGCCCAATCGTCATCCAAGGATTTCTCATCAACTTCCTCCGCGCCGTTTCGGCATTGATCGAGAAGTCTATCTTGCGGCTGACTCGACTAGACCATCGTAGCGTCACGGCGTCCTTTTGTCCGCAGTGGTCCGCTCGTGTTTCGGCCCGGAAACGCGGGTCTCGGCGACGGGCGAGATGGACAGCCCCGTCCCGGCAGCGTCAATTCGGGCCTCCGCCTGGCCACGATTTGTCCCGCCCATCGTGTATTCCTCGTATCGGGAGGCTTGCGCTGATCGGCTGGCAAACGGTGAAAAACCTGCCGGGGTACGGAATGCCCCCAATGCTCCTCCATCGCGTTAAGCTCTTACCAAGATAACACTTGTGCTTACTGGCAGCGAGCGGGCCTTCGACAAAAGAGTGTACGAGCCCTCGTTTGATTCTTGTGGTTGTTTTCATGTCTTCCTTGCATTGGGTTGAAGGGTTATCGCCTATTCCGGCATCCGCGTCCGGCAACGGCAAAAGCGATCAGTACGAGTACTTCGACCGCACCGAGGAACGCCTGGGATGGGG
This sequence comes from Planctomycetota bacterium, assembly GCA_043824335.1. Taxonomy (GTDB): domain Bacteria; phylum Planctomycetota; class Planctomycetia; order Pirellulales; family Thermoguttaceae; genus JBDRTC01. The sequence goes on from JBDRTC010000776.1 coordinate 8,893, forward strand.
AATGTGGTTCGATTTCTAGCCTTGTGAGGGGGCTTCCGCAGCAACCGGTTTCTGGACCGGGGCTAGTACCGTTTGACAGTTGATTTTGGGGGTGCCATGCCCACGCAGTCCGAACCAGACCGCTACCATGCCCCCGGCCAATTTCCATCCCTTGCGGAAGCCCGTCTGGATGACGACTATCGCGGCCGCTCCGGCAGTAACCAATAGCACCCACAAGACAGGCAGTAGGATATGCACATCGGTGTAGCTGGCCCCGGCGGCAGCCAGGCCCCGGGAACGTGCTCGGGCCCATCGCAGGCCCCAGCTTGACCGGTCATCCGTGATAGGGGGAGAATCGAGGCGACCCCCAGAAGCCACCTTGGCTGGAAGGCTCCGATGAAATCCGGCATCGCCCTACACTTCACGCTCCTCGTCGCCTTCTCAACAGCCACCGTCCACGCAGCCGAGCCCCAGCAGGACCTACAAGCCAAGAGCGAAGACCCGACCGGCGCCCTCGACAGCCCGGACGTGAAGCAGCGAATCCGCCGGCTCAGGCAGCTTGTCCGGGAGACGAGAGAAGCAGCCGCCCTCGCCGCTGATACGCCAGTTGACTTGCTGTGTTCTGCTGTAGTTGGCAAAGCATACATCGACCATCATCGACTTCTCTCCGGCCCGCCAGTCCGTGCGGATGCCACCGGGCGTGAGCGTCCGGCACCAAAGGTGGCAAAGGGTGACGGTGGCATCGGAATCCCTGGGAATCGCCAGCAGTGGCTTGCTGCTTCCCGCGTCCTGGAAACCCGGGCTGTCCTCCTTCAACTCGATGAAAGTCCAGATCTCGCCGAAGAGCCTGGTGTTCGAACGGAGTCGCAGCGTATCCGAGACGGCGTACGTGCCTTCCGGCAGGAACACCTCCCGGCACTCATCGATCGCGCGCTGGATCGCCTTTGTGTCGTCTGTCTCTCCGTCGCCCTTTGCGCCCCACTCCGTGACGCTCCGGGTGTTGGCCGTCGGCATCGGGTAGGCAGGCGAAGGGAGATCGCGAGGCACGATCGCGTCAAGTTCGCTCAGATCGTGAGTTTCTCCCGGGAGACTGTTGCCATCCACCATAGCGCGCCCCGTCGACCATAAACCGACGGTGGTCTCCGCCTCGCTGCCCGCCGGAAGCATACCTTTCACCACTTCCCGCACGCCGCTTGTCGTTACGTTGGAAAGCACGAGAGTCCCACCTTGCGAGTCGACGGCGAATTCGCTTTTGATCCCCTCGAATTGCGAATCGAGCAACGAGACGCTCCCACCTCGTGTCTCGACGGGTGCCGTGTTCTCGAACTGCAGATCCAGTAGTGCGAAGTTCCAGACGCCGTGCAACGACAGAGACGCCTTGCGCTGGCCGGTGAATCGGCAGCTTCGCATCACCCACTGACTTGTCTGCGTCACGTACCAGCCGTAGTCACCGCCGATCAAGTTAAGGTGCGAGATCACGCCGCCCCCGCCCCACCACATTGACTTCATGCATCCTTGCGAGTCACCTGCCTCGATCGTCACATTCCGCAGCGCGGTCTGCTGAGCGACCAGCCAATAAAGTCCCCACGCGCCCCGATTGCCAGGCCCGAGCCGAATGTTGAGGTGGCGTACCGAGATGTAGAACGTGTTGTTCGTACTGCCACCGATCTCGTTGGTGCGCGTCTTCCAGTCGCGAGTTGCCGGGTCAATGTTGTAGCCGCATGCCGTGACGAACAGCGGTTTCGGGTTCAACGGGTCGCCGAATCCCGGCGAGTCTTCCTTCAACAAGAGCGTCGGCGGTTCCTCACTGTCCCCGGCCAACAGCGTCGCCCGAAAGATCATCACCGTGTCGCTCAGCACATACGTTCCTGGCGGCACATACACGTTTGCTGCCGCTTTGGCCCGCTCGATGCCGCGTCCTTCTTCCAGCGCGCGCTGAAACGCTGCAGTATCGTCGGTGACGCCGTCACCCTTCGCTCCAAAGTCCCGCACGTTACGGAAGCCGGGACCGTGGGGCAGGTCTGCATAAGCATCGGCTAGAGCGAGTCTCTGGGCAGCGCACGACAACGCCAGGAAGACAAACGCTGCGACGGGAAAAAGGTCACGCATATGGCGTTGATCGAAGAAGTCATCACCACGACCATGACCAACCTCGCCCCGCTGTTTGGCACGACGCCGGAAGAGGCCCACATCACGGCCTCGACCAATTACTTCACGGTCGTCTGCTTTCACAGCGTCGTCGTGTTCGTGCCGATGTTCATTGCGTGGGCGTTGATGCTATCCCGCTGGAAGTTTTCGCCGCTGAAGGTGCTGCTGCTTTTCGGCATCACCGGGTCGATAGCCGAGGCTAGCATCGAGCCGTCCAACCTGATCGGCGGCTTCTGGGTGTTCGTGTACGGCCTGATGGTTTACCTGCCAGCTTGCACGGTGCCAGAAGACCGGACAGCTAGGCCGCTGAAGTGGTGGCACTATCCACTGGCAGTCATCTTGCCGTTTCCTTTCGTGGTCCTTGCGGCTCCGGTCGTACTTCTGCGAGAATGGCTTGGCGTGCAGTTCCTTCCGGGTGTGACCTGACGATCCAATGAAAATCCTTTTCCTCCACGGCTGGACTTCGACACCGGGGGGCCTCAAGCCGACCTTCCTCCGTGAGCACGGCCGCGAAGTTCTCAACCCCCATCTCCCCGATGACGACTTCGCCGCCGCCTTGAAAATCGCCCAAGCCGAATATGACCAGCACCGGTTCGATGTTGTGGTCGGGAGTTCCCGAGGCGGGGCAGTGGCGATGAATATCGACAGCGGCGACACCCCGCTGGTGCTCTTGTGCCCGGCGTGGAAGACTTGGGGCACGGCCACGAATGTCAAGGCGAACACGATCATCCTGCATTCGGAGGCCGATGAGACCGTGCCGTTCGAGGACAGCTTGGAACTCTTGAAGAACAGCGGCTTGCCCAAGTCGGCTTTGATCGTCGTGGGCACGGAGCACCGGCTGGCCGATGAGGAGTCGTTGGAGGCGATGTTGGGGGCGGTGGAGAAGGTGGTTGTTGACGGAGGTGGAGGATGAACATGCGGTTCCTGCTCTCGGCACTCATTGCTTTGGTTTCGGTAGTGAGCGGCAGCACGGTCGCCGACGAGCCGCTGTATCCGCCCCCACCTTGGCACCTCGTCGATCTCTGGTGGGATCTTGGCGAAGAAGCTCCCTTCGAGAGCTACAGCATCGACATAACCATCAGCGATGATGTCCCCGCCACGACCAACCTCTACATTGCTCCTATCGGCATCGCCCACTTGAGCAAGACCCCATTCTATGGTGGCATCCAGACGCAGGCCGATGGGCACACGAAGTCAGATCGCCACATCCGCAAGATCGGTCCCGGATTCCTGATGTCCATGTGGGGCGAGCGAAGCCTCGATGCCATCAGACCCTCCATCGGCGGCTTGTGCCAAAGCTCTGGACACGAAGGCGATTTTGTCAGCGTTCGCCGATCCTATGAGTGGAACAAGGGCACCTACACGTACCGAGTCGTCCGCATGGACGAAGAAATCATCGACGGCACGCCGCACACTTGGGTGGGTGCTTTCGTTTATGCCCATGACAAGGACGAGAACGTTTTCATCGGGGCGCTGAGGTTCAAGGGCGAGGATCTCGTCCTGTCGAGGAAGGTGGCAAGTTTCGTGGAGGTCTACGGGCGGCGGATTCCAGTGAGTGAGATCCCGAAGGTGACGGTGACGTTTGGCAACCTCAAGGTGAATGGAAAGCCGGTGAAGCTGACAGCGGCCCATGCCATCTACCCGAAGAACGTGCCTGACTACGCCGAGGCGATTGCGGAGGATGCAAAGGTCGGGGTCGTGGTCGGCCAACCCGTGGAGGATCGGCAGGAACGGACGGTGCAACTCATCGGGGAGTGAAGGGAGCAACGGCTTGTCCGAGTCGGCGTTGATCGTGGTGGGCACAGAGCACCGGTTGGCTGATGACGAGTCGTTGGAGGCGATGGTGGGGGCGTGTGATCAGTTCGTCGAAGCCGTTGTTGTCGGAAATGAACATCGGACGACCGCCGCCGACCTCGGCGATCCAGTTGGCGAACTGTTGCATGACCGCCTTCGGATCGTCGAATTGCAGCGTCTCTTCCCTTGTGAAGCTGCTCACCTGAAGTGCCTCGGGAATCCATTTGCCCGAGATCGGTTTCACTCGCCCGTAGAACGTCCTGTCGAGGGCTGGCTCAACCACCATGGCCCCGAAGCACACCATCGAATAGTCACCCGGTATCGGGCCGTCTGCTGCTACGTCCACCATGATGTAGGTCATGTCCGCATCCTTCCTCAGCTTTTGTTGTCGCCGTTGCCCTTGAACTTCCCCCACTGTCTGCAACTCTCGCTCGACTCCGGGCCGCCCGCCAACTTCCTGAATGCCTCACGTGGATTCTGGTAACCGAGTGGCGACATCGGGATCTCGTTGAGGTGGAAGCCCGTATCGTATGGTGACAGGCTGCCTTCGGTGAGCCACATTTTCGCATGGTACACAAGGTCGTTCATCGAGCCGATGACGGATCGATTCAATGCCTTGCCGAAACGGACCTTTCCACTTGCAGGTGCGATGAATCTTCTGTAGACGAACGCCTGCCCATCATCTTCCATGAACTCACGGATGTTGCTCAAAGCCCGTTCGATGAAGCGGCTGTCGTCGGTGATTCCCTTGCCGTACATCACCACCGAGTAGAGCGACTTCGTGTTCGTCACGATGATGTATTGCGTGCGGTCTGCTGTGAAAAGATGGGCCGACCAGTCGGCGCAGGGGTTCTCGTCGAGTGGTAGCGACGGCAAGCTGCCTTCCTTGAGCTTCTTGGCGAGTTTCCGGGAAAGCCGAAAGATCATCGTGTCACCGATTAGGGCTTCGTTGCCCAAGGTTTCAAAGCATACTCGTCGTCGGTCACCTCGGCAAATCTTGAACGTTGGTAAATCGGATGAGCGCCTCCTTCGCCTTCCGTGAGAGGGCTTTGATCGCCAACTCTCGCTTCAACGCCATGCTCTGATTCGGCTGCTCTTCCTGATATTCGAGACTGACCGGTAATCGGCTGCGTGTGTAGCGTGAAGCGGTGCCTGCGTTATGTTGTTCGAGTCGCCGGTCCACGTCCTTGGCGATGCCCGTGTACAGCGGCCCATCGGCGCACCGCACAATGTAGACGAACCATGTATCCGCCGAAGAGCTTGCGTCTACCTCGTCCATCTCCTTCTTCATCTTCCACCCGCTCCAACGTCACATGTCACCGCCGCACTTCGCGCGAAAGAGCCGCACGCCGCAATTGGCCCACCTACTTCTTCTTCATGATGGCGCAATTCATCAAGTGCGGTTCACTGTCATCGCATTCCTATTACTGCAACTCGGCGTGCCGGAAGCATTCGACAAGGTGGTCATTGACCATGCCCACGGCCTGCATGAAGGCGTAACAAATCGTGCTGCCGACGAACTTGAAGCCACGTCGCTTCAGGTCTTTGCTCATGGCATCTGATTCGGGCGTCGTGGACCGGCACGCCCCACTCCTTGTCGTGGTAATCAACGTACTGGTCGCCTTTTGCCCAAGGGCAGCGGCGCAGTTCGATAATCGGTTGTCGTTTCTTGGTCATGTTCCCCAGTTCATCCGCGTGATGGACAATTGCAGCACCGGGGCGATGGACACCCACACAAAGTACGGCAGGGGATGGGCTGGTTTTCACTCACACTCCACTTCCACCGGCACGATATGGACCCTCAACTCCAAGCCCCGCCCGTTCTCCTTCCACCCGATCTCAAATAGCTGGCGGCGTTGGCTGAAATGAAGGTGCTCCAGGGGCACGGCCTTCACGATCTCGCCGAACTCGAACTCGGCAAACTCGTGGCAGATGCCGTCTTCGTCTCGCCCCCGGCCGTTAAGCTGACAAACTCAGCTTGAGATCATACCACACAGGCGGCCTTCCCTCGTAGAGTGGGGGACCGTGGATTCACCGGGCAGGATTCACCGGTCTTCCACTGTTTGCCCTTTTTGCGTACAAAGCCCCGAGAGGCTGCTCGTTCCGCTCCAACTGAATTCCGCCCAAAGAGACTGGAGTACACAGCCCATCCCCTCACATCGCCGCTCTGGCGTCTGCGAGAAGACTCCCGGGGGTACCGACTCCCATCGCGCCCCGCTGTTCATCGCCCAGGTGGACCCGGAGGAGGTGGTTGTCCTCCGTGCCACCGAAGCGACCAGCCGGGTTTGGGGTGAAGTAACGGATACTCGCGATATGCGGAGGCGATGACATTACCTTGTAGATCAAAGGCCACCGCTTTGCAGCCAGTCGTACCTACGTCCAAACCGACTAAGCTCATCTCAGTTCGCCTCTCCCTGTGACATGTCGGTTCGCCGGGTTGATGACGTCCGCGGAGTCGGCCATGTCCAACTCTTCAGTCAATACTCCGTATGCGGCCTTACAAAGGCCGGTAGTAGCAATTCACATCTCTCTTGGAGATGGGTTTTTCATTTCCGGCCAAGTGTTGTGCGCTTATGGGAATCCGGTTGTAGAGGCCCACTTTCTTACCGTTTTTCCAGGTTGAGCTTTCCACCACTGCATACAAACAGGGAAAGACCGGCTTGCCATGCTCTTCGAAACCAAGTAGGGCACAGTCAAGCATCAAGGATACTCTCTTGCCGAAGGGCCCTTTGAAATCGCTGGTAACCGCTCCGTAGCCTTCCTGGGCTTCAGAACAGCCGGCGTTGTGCAGATACGAATACGGTTCTTTCAGGTTAACCCATCTGCCTTTAAGGTTCTTCAGTTTCGTTTTGGCAAGATAAGCCTTACCGGCCGTGTCGGTGTGCTTGGCGGGAAGATTCTTTGCCGCTGCTTCAATAGTCGCTTCCCAGACCACGTTGTGAAGTCCCTCGACAGCCTCGACAAACTTGCGTTGTCCGGCGGTGAAGTCCACTCCGGCACGAACGGTACGCCGAACAATACCATGATAGCCATGCCATGTGGGAGAAACACCCAGTGAAACGACATCCCCCCTCTCAATCATTTTGTCGGTAGCTGGGCCAATTACTGTGTAGTTGCGAGAACCGGATGTGACGATTGTCGGAAAGCCCGTCCGATGCGCACCCAGGGCCTTGCAGACAAAATCGCCGACACCGGCAACCTGGCTTTCGCGGACACCCGGCGCTGTGACGGCCAGCATAGCACGAAACGCTGCGTCAGTGACTTTGTTCGCCTCTTGCATAACCCGCAATTCCTTCAAGCTCTTTTCGTATTTGATCAACTGCAACATCAATGGATCATAGATGACATTGTTCTTGCCGAACGTATCGGCCAACATGTCATATTGAGCGTGGGGAAGAAATTCGCTCGGGGACCAGACGACCATCTTGGGGTTGCGTCCAGCTTTGAGCTTACGTACGACGTCAGAGATACTATCACACTTGACGTTCCGATATTCCTCGTCGGAAATCTGAAACTCTCTCAAGACACAGATGTCACAACCAGAAGCTTCCGCCGCTTCTTTCACGACATGGTGACCCTCGCAGCCTGCGAGAACGACGGGCTTGCCCTCGGCCGGTACCAAAACGGCGTAACGCTCGACGATGGGGTCAAAAAACCCCGATATCCACGCCACGTCGCTGCGGTCGAGCTCGCTTCCGCAGGCGTAACCCACATCGTAACCCTTCTGCTTCATCACGGCTTGAACTTGAGCCCAACGCTTCTTGTAATCACCGCGAGTTACACGTACGGAAAAATCTACATCGCCGATGGCATCATCGATGATACGTCCGGCAATGCGTCCAAGATCCTTCGGTCCTATTCGTGTCGTGGCCATGGGATTGACCTTTCAATTAAAACTAAGACGTTTGGGAATTGACAAGGGCTCACCCGGTTGCAGCGCGCTGAGAAGCAATCGCCCGCACGGCCTGGGCAACCTGATGTTTATTGGGGATGTAAGTGTCCTCCAGCACTGAGCTGAACGGCACGGGTGTGTGCGGTGCTGTGACCAACTTGACCGGCGCGATGAGATATTCCATAGCCTGCGTTACCGCAAGGGTAGCAATATCCGTTGCCACACTGCAGCGAGGGTTGTCCTCGTCCACGACCACCAGTCGGCCCGTCTTACGGATCGAGTTCAGAATGGTGTCTCCATCCAGCGGGGCCAGGGTTCGTGGGTCGATGACCTCAGAGCTGATGCTATCCTTGGCCAGCTCGTCGGCAGCTTGAAGCGCGATGTCTACCATGCGTGAAATGGCGACGATGGTCACGTCCGTGCCCTGACGCTTAACCTCAGCCTGGCCGAGCGGAACAATATACTCACCCTCGGGCACAGGCCCCTCGACGTCGTAGAGCATCTTATGCTCGCAGAAAACTACCGGATCGTCGTCGCGAATCGACGCCGCTAGCAGGCCCTTGGCGTCGGCGGGTGTAGCTGGGGCGACGACCTTCAACCCGGGGAAGTGGACAAACGTCGAGTACATCGAGTCTGAGTGTTGCGCTGCAGCCTGGCATCCGGCACCGATCATCGTTCGAATGACCAGTGGGATATTGGCCTTGCCGCCGAACATGTATCGCATTTTGGCGGCCTGGTTAATGATCTGGTCCAGGCATACACCCATAAAACTGACGAACATCAACTCGACCACCGGTCGCAGGCCGGTGGCGGCCGCGCCCACGGCGGCTCCGATAAATGCCGATTCCGTGATGGGCGTGTCACGTACTCGCTCGCGCCCGAAATCATGCACCAGGCCCTTCGTCACGGCCATGATGCCGCCCCACGCGTCGAGGTGTGCTGGGTCATCGCTCTGGGGCGCCCCGCTGATATCTTCGCCCATGAGCACCACCGTCGGATCGCGGCCCATCTCCAGGCGCAAAGCCTCATTGATCGCCCCACGATAGCTAATCTGTCTTTCAGCCTTGGCATTACCCTGAGAGACTCCGACACTCCCGCCGGCATACGGCCCACGCTCGTTTGACTGTCTTTCAGCCATGGTATTACCTCATTGTTTAGACTGCTGCCGTCCGGAACGGCCATATCCCTGTTGCAGGGAAGTCGACGTAGACGTCGGTGAAGGTCTCCTCCGGAGCCGGTTGCGGGCTCTCCGCGGCAAAGCGGATCGCCTCTTCCATGGCGTTCTTCACTTGGCGGTCGACGGCATCCAGCTCAGCGTCGCCCAACAGGTCATCCTCCAGCACGGTTTTGCGGAAGTGCTGGATACAGTCCTGCGAGCGATAGAACTCCACCTCTTCTTTGGTACGGTACAGGCCGGTATCGCCTTCGACGTGGCCGAAGTAGCGGTAAGTCTGGGCCTCGATGAAAGCCGGGCCTTCCCCACGTCGCGCTCGGTCCACAGCCTCCCGCGCGGCTTCGTGCATGGCGAACACATTTTGGCCGTCCACGGTCACACCGGGCATTCCAAAACCTCGCGCCCGGGCAGCAATATCACTGCCTGAGACGGAATAGTCAGCCGAGGTCGTTTCGGCGTATCGGTTGTTCTCGCATATGAAGATGACCGGTAGCTTCCAGACGCCGGCCAGGTTCATCGCCTCCAGCGTGGTGCCCTGGTTTGAGGCGCCATCGCCGAAAAAGCAAGCGGCCACCTGGTCTGTGCCTCGCACCTTAGCCATAAGGCCGGCGCCACAAGCCAGCGGAGGACCGCCACCGACTATGCCGTTGGCACCGAGCATGCCTCTGGACATATCGGCGATGTGCATTGAGCCGCCCTTGCCTTTGCAGACACCAGTAGCCTTGCCATAGATTTCAGCCATCATCAGCTTGATCTGTACGCCTTTGGCAATGCAATGGCCGTGGCCCCGGTGGGTGCTGGTAATGAAGTCATCATCGGTGAGATTAGCGCATACCCCCACGGCGACGGCTTCTTCGCCAGCGTACAGGTGGACGAACCCGGGGATGTTTCCAGCAGCGAAATCCGCGTGAAGGAATTCCTCGAAGTCCCGGACCAAGCGCATACGCTCGTACATCCAAAGTAGCTTATTCTTGCTGATGTCCATTTACAGATCCTCCTTTCCCGAACGTTCGCAGATTTCAGTGTGATTTTTGGTAACCGTTCACGGCCGCGCGTCGCGAACGGCCTTGAGTGAACGCTGATTCGTTTCTGTTGCCGAAGGTATCGGCGTTGGTGTTGTCAATTGGGATTGAAGAAAAGGGACGCATCTTTATCCTGAGGGTATTCGACCTAGCCAATAGCAAAGGAGAGCAAGGATGCGTCGCAAAAGGGAAGCCGTGTTGCCGTTTGAGTGGAACAACGACCACCTGCCCAAGACGGTACGCGAATATCGCGAGAAGTACAAGGGGATCAGCCGGCTTTTGGACGAGAATCCGGAGATCCTGGATCGCGTCCACATGGACCTCAAGAAGCTTTCCCAGGGAGGCCGCGGCGGGCGGAACGCCGACTTCACCTCGAAGACGATCCTGCGGGCGTTGGTGGTCCATGCGATGGAGGGGCTGTCGCTGCGGGGTAGGCGTTTGCGGGGGGAATCACTTGACCTCGCTTACCCGGGTGACTTTAGACAGCCTTGTGCTGTCTCGGCTGATTGTCCGGTGTGCGCCGGACCTTGAACAGCTACTGAAAAGAAAAAGACGGATGAGACAACAAAGACCGTAAGCCCCGCACAGCGAAGCTCACGCCGCCTCCCGTTCAGCCACCGTGACCTTATAGGTCACTCCTTCGGGATGATGTGCAGACACGCTGCCCGGCGACAAGCAAGAGAGCGGTAGCAGTTAGAGGAGCCGTTTCGCGGCGGCGGGCGTCTACAACGGCCCTGGGCGATTCCAGCGACCGCAAAGAAAAACGCCGCGGCGGAGAAGCGCGTACAACCCGCCGCGGCGGACACGTGTGAAAGGGGTACTCTCAGCGCGTCGGGTTCCAGGATACTTGGGCCAAGGGCGGGAATCAATAGCCAATAACCCCATATCGGGGGTGGGTGAGGGAGATTAGGGTTGAAACCAGGGTCTTCTGGAGGGAGCGGCGGCAAAGGGGCAGCGCAAAATGGCACATTGCCCAAGTCGGCCGAGCAGCCAGCCGGCGCAATCCCCCAGCAAAGTCGGCGGCGACAATACTCCTTCCCACAAGGCGACCGCCTGGAAAGTGGAGATACTTGACAGAATCCCGCCAG
>JBDRTC010000777.1:0-2955 GCA_043824335.1 Planctomycetota bacterium
GCGAGTGAACCAGTTTTCCGACAAAACCTGCCATCTCGATATCTTCACGGATCAATTCGCAAACCGTCGCCGTTTCCCACGGCGGCGAAGACCTTGGCGAGCCAATCGGGGTCTCCGGCTTCCGGCGGAACGTTGCGTAGCGTGAGGTTGCGGTCGGCCACCAGTGCGGCCCACTGGAGCACGTCGCCGTGCTGAAGCACGTTGGAGACCAGGGGAAGGTTCCGTTTCTCGAAGCAGCAGCCCGCCAAGTCGACGTCGGCCGACGTGATCCGCGGGTCGAGGGCGGCGGCAAAGAGGACCGCAATTGCCAAGCCGCCCGAGTTGCGGGCGATCGCTTCGACGCGCGTCATGTCGGCATCGGGCCGCAAGGCCACGCCGTCCAAGACCGCTTCCAGGTCGGTTCGCGCCATCCCCGGGACCGGCCGCCCCCAGACAATGCCGTTCCGCTCCCAGGCTTGAAGCTGGCGCTCTGCATCCTTGCCCCCCGTCGAAAACAGCGCTCCGAACGTCCGCACGTCGCAGAGCACGACGAGCCGGCCCTCTTGGGCGAAATGCGCTCCCGACCCGGGGCCGTTCTCTTCGACGAGTGCATCTTTGCCGGCCTCGTCCATGATCAGCACAACCGGAAGTTTCCCGCCCACGCCTTCCTTGCGGAGGATGATCGCCGGCACAAGGATTCCCGCTTCACTCGGAAAGCTCACACGCTCGACGACAAGCTCTCCGCGTTTCTCGCTCGAAACCGCGTCGGGAATTGCCCCATTCCTGGGAAGTTTCACGTGCTCGCCGAGCAACGCCTTGAGATCCCCGACCATCCGCTCGCGGTAGCGTTTCCACTCGGCAGGTTCCGCCAGCGCCGGCGTTTGGTAGCCTCGGGCGTTCCTGTAGATCCTGCTGATCTCTCCAAAACCCTTGTTCTCGGGGACCTCGACCGACAAGTTGGCAAGCGTTTCGACGAGGAACGTCTCCACGTCGTCGGGCTCAGGCACGCTGTCGGGCTCCGGCAGGTCCTTGCCGCGAAGCCATCGCTCCATCCACCAGTAGGTGCGTTCCCGCTTCGGCTTGTCGTAGGAATGCGGCGTGTCGTAGTATTGGCAGTCGACGCGATCCCCCACGCCGCCTGCCGAATAGAGTTCTCGGATCGTGGGAAAGCTGTCTCGCTCGAAGTTCTTCGTCCAGTCGTTCATCGTCAGATATTGGACCGGCGTGGGAAGCCCCAACGCGCTGATTTCCGGATGGTCGGTGAACTGCATCACGCCCGGAAAATGGTTGCAGGTGCAGTGCGTGTGGTCGGGGAACATGATTTCCCGGAAATCGCAGGTGAGGCCCACGATCGTCGCGGCCTTTACGCGGGGATCCAGGGCGGCGATCATTTGCGCCTGCAATCCGCCGCCCGAGGCGCCGGCCACGCCGATGCGGGTCTTGTCGACGCAATCGAGCGACTCCAGGTAGTCCAGCGCCCGCACGTTGTTGCGGACCATCAACGTCTGGTGGGAAACGCCGACGTAGAGGTCCTCATAATGGTCCTGCGTGGAGGAGAACGTCACGTATCCCAGCCGGGCGAAGTTCAAGCACCGCTTCTGCACTTCCGGATGGGCGTTGCCGTCCTTCCAGTGCCCGTGCGGACAGAGCATCGCCGGAGCGGGCCGCTCGGCAAACTCCTTCGGCATGAAGAGCAATCCCGAGGCATAAACCCCAGGCCACAACTGGTAATACACTCGCCGCACCGTACACCAGGGGTGATCCAGGGGCTCCGACTGGCGGACGTCCAACGCAACCCAATCGGGAAGCGGCCAAAGGCCCGCGCTCGTGAGCACCTTCTCGCGCAACGCTTGCTGATGGCCTTTGAACTCCTGCTCGCGGCGCACGATAAAGGGCTTCGGCACCGACATTTGCTGATAATAGTCCAGCAGCATTTTTTCGGTGGGCGGCCGATCGGAGCCTTGCCCGGTGGGTTCTCCCGCTCGCGTCCCTCCGAGCGGGCTCCAGCAGAGACTAAACGCGAGCACAACCGCAACCGGCGCCAAGGGCGCCAGTCTCGGCGCCGGGGTCCGCTTCAGCCGTCCCGAGCCCCCTGTTCGATCGACACAGCGTATCTCGTTTGACATTTCAGATCGTTCTCCTGCAAGGGACGTTCAACGGGCTGCTAGCTCAGCAAGTGTGGTTCGGATACGATGAGGGCGGCCTGCACTCGCTGCGGGGCTACTTGAGAATGATAATCGCAGTATCTCACCTCCGCTTTATGCCTGCAAGCCGGGACACATACGATGCGTTTGGGACTGTTTGGCGGGAGCTTTGACCCGGTACACTACGGACACCTGCTCTTGGCCGAGTGCTGTCGGGAGCAATGTCGGCTGGAGCGGGTCTTGTTTCTGCCCGCGGCGGTCCCCCCGCACAAGCAGGACCGCCGGCTCACGCCCGCGTCGGCCCGGGTCGAGATGCTCCAGTTGGCGATCGCCGGTCACGCGGCGTTTGACGTAAACCGTTACGAGGTAGACCGGGGCGGCGTGAGCTACACGGTGGAAACGCTAAGGCATTTTCGCGGCGAAGACCCCGATGGCGAACTCTTTCTGCTGGTGGGGGCCGACACGCTCCACGATCTGCCCCACTGGCGCGAGGCTGAGCGGGTCTGCCAACTGGCGATCCCGCTGGTCGTGCGTCGCCCCGGGGCCGGAGAACCCGATTTCGGCTGCCTGGCCGGGCTGGTTTCGCCGGAGCGGATCGAGCGGATCCGCCGACATCAGGTCGACATGCCCCAGATCGACTCAAGCAGTTCGGAGATCCGACGTCGCGTGGGCGCGGGCCTGAGCATTCGATATCAGACCCCCCGAGCGGTGGAAAAGTACATCGAGACCCACCAAGTCTATGGGGAGCGTACGAGGCCAACCGGAGAGCATCGCGCACCACCCGGCGAACGCGAGGAAGGGAAAGGCTGTTAGACTGTTAGTTCGACTGTCT
>JBDRTC010000778.1:0-5638 GCA_043824335.1 Planctomycetota bacterium
GGCCGTGGTCGAGGAGATCAGCCGGCTCAACGCCGAGGGCCGGCCCCTCTTGATCGGCACCCGATCAATCGACAAGTCGGAGCACCTTTCGCGGCTGTTGGAGGAGCAGGGGATCGAGCACCAGATTCTCAACGCCCATCACGTCGAGACCGAGGCCGACATCGTGGCCCAGGCCGGACTGGCCGACAAGGTGACCGTCTCGACCAACATGGCCGGGCGGGGCACCGACATCAAGCTGGGCGAAGGCATCACCGAACTGGGCGGACTGCACGTCATCTGCACCGAAATGCACGATTCGGGCCGCATCGACCGGCAGCTTCAGGGCCGCTCGGGCCGCCAGGGCGACCCCGGCTCTTTCCGGCAGTATCTCGCCCTGGACGACGAGCTCCTCTTCACCGGCCTGGGACCCGAAAAATCGCGGAAGTACGAGGCCATCGGCGAGGAAGCCAACGGTTCCTGCGACCGCTACAGCCGCGTGTTCCGGCGAGCCCAAAAAAAAGTCGAGCGCCGCCACTTCCGCGACCGCAAGGCCCTGATGTACTTCGAGAAGCAGCGTAAGAAGATGCAGCGCCAGATGGGCCAGGACCCCTGCCTCGACACGCCGAACTGATCGGCACGCCCCCCTCTTCGAGGCACCCCCAAACGGCTGGTCTTGACCGGTGGGAACCAGGGACCCTATATTCTACGGTCTTGGGGGAGAGAAGACTCTCGCTCGGGGCTTGAGGAACGGCCGAGGGGTGTCAGGAACTAATTCGCACAAAGCGCAGAAGAGATGAGAGCCGAAGAACGCCACAAAATGCAGACGAACGAGCTGGCCGACCGGCTCGGCAAGTTCATCGAGCAGGTAAAGCCTTACTCGAACCTGATTCTCGGAGCCGTGCTGGTCGTGGTGCTGGGCATCGTGGCCGCGATTCTGTGGGCCCAGCAGTCGACGGCCCGATCGGCCAAGGCATGGGAAGGCTTCTACGGGGCAATGGCCACCGGCGGGCCCGCGGAACTGGAACAGATCGTCAAGCGATACCCGGGCACCGACGTGGCCCATTGGGCGGCCGTGTTGGCCGGCGATTTGTACTCCATTCGGGGGTCCCACGAGCTGTTCGAGAACAAGCCCTCGGCCAACGAGCAGTTGGTGAAGGCCACCAATCACTACGGGACGGTCCTCAAGCTGAAGCCCACGCGGCGCGACGCACAAGCGCTCCTCGTGCGGAAGTTCTCGGCGATGTCCCGGCTCGTGAAGCTTCCCGTGGCCTTCGTTGCTCTTTTCGTGGGAGCCGCCGCCTTTTACCTGGCGTTTTTCCTGGGACTCAAGGTGGCGGAGAAGCTGGGCATCACCGACGCCGTCCGCTATTGGGTCGGCGCGGCTCCAGTGGCCGTGTTGTTGCTGGCGTTGGCCATCGTGTACCTTGCGCTCCCGTCGGTCGTGCGTGCCCTTGGGCAGGACCCCACGCCGCCGGGATTGGCCATGCTCCAACAGCGGGCCAGCTATGGCCTGGCCCGGGCGTATGAATCCTTGGCCGGAACGCAGGGCGGGCTGGACAAGGCGATCAAAACATACGAGGAACTCGTCGCCAAATGGCCCCAGGGGGCCTACTGCGAGTTGGCGACCCGGCGCCTGGAGGAGCTCGAACGGCTGGACACCAAGGACTTCTACGACAAGTTCGCCAAGTTCGAGCCGCGTCCGCCTCTTGCCGACGGCCCGGGCGGGCTGGGCCAAGGGCCCGCGTTCGATTTGGACAACCTCTCGGACGAGGGGGCCTTCTCCCGCGTGTCGGAGGCGCTGGGGCTCGACGATGCGGAGGCAGAGGAGACTATGACCGACGAGGAATCTTCCGCACCGGCCGAGCCCGACGCACCGCCAGCGCAAGATCAACCCGCCCCCGAACAGCCCGCCCCCGAACAGCCCGCACCCGAACCGCCCGCACCCGAACCGGAGGAAACCTCACCCGAGGATTCGCCCGAGCCCGAAACGACACCGGCCGAGGAGCCCTCGCCGGCCGAGGAGACTTCGGGGCAAGAATAGGCTCTCTTTGAGATTCATCCGGCGGAAGCGTACTTCGCATTCTCGCCAGGGGAGTACCGGTGCCTCTTCTCTGTTCACCGATGCGCCGAAGCCCCTGGCTTTCTTGGAGTTATGACGGTCCGGCAACAGAGGAGAGGCACCGGTACTCCTGGTGTGTGTCTTCCACGTACGCAAATTCCGGATGAACCCTCTTCCTCTTTGAGCACCAGGGAAAGGGTGCCTGAGGCAAGGCGAAGCGAGATGGTCGACTGCCGGGGGGAGTCGGCAGACGCGTCAAAAGTCGATCAGCCAGCGGCCGTTGATTTTTTTGAAGCGGATCGACGTTTCGCCGCCGGGGAGGGGGACGCTGAGCTTGCCGGTGGCTGTGTCGCCGTTGATCTCGACGTCGCTCACTTGCGCTCCGCCGGCCAGGAAGAGCTTGTCGGCCAGCTTCGGGCTGTTGGTTTCCAGCCAACGCATGGCATCGTCGACGAAGGCGGGCCGGTCGGCAATCGTCTCGACTGACCGCTTCACGCCCTCGCCGAGGGCGTCGCGAGGGCTCAACAGGTTGGAAAGCGCGCCGCCGACGAGACTTCCCATCAACTCTCCCCGGTCGACGCCGTGTTTCCCGAGCACGTCGGCGGCCTCCTGGTTCATCACCGACGCCGTGGCGAGCCCGACCACGAGGCTCGCGACCACTTTGTCCTGGGACTCGGGGGTCAGGCAGCCCAGCGCCGTGTTCCAGTCCTTCGTGACAACGGCCTCGCGATACGTCTCGAACGTGCCCTGGGGCGTCGCGCCCGGCCCCGGACACCCGGCCAACGCGACCGTGAACATCACGGAGGGAACCAAGAGCAAGGCTCGTTCCAGGCTTTGTCGGAAAACCCGTTCCCCTGTAACTTCCTGGGTGGCATGCCCTCGCGACGCGTGGGCATGTGCAGGGCAAACATGGCGACGCAAGCGACGCCATGCCACCCGGAGACAGGGTTTCCCGATAAAGCCTTGCATCGCACGGCCCCTCGCGAAGAACACGTATGGGAAGAGACTCATTGCGCCCGGAACGATAGACGCCGTGAAGCGATTTGTCAATCGGATTCGCCGCGGAGCTTGTAGAGGCGCAGCATGCTCGCCGGCGGGGGATCGCCGGGTCGACGATCTCGTCAGCGGTTCTGCTCGTGAACATACTCCTCGTAAAGCTTCACGGTCTGCTCGTCGGAGAGGTTTTGGGCGACGACCAGGCGGTAGCGGGCCTGGGCAGTCTGGCCGGCCTTCAGGTCTTGGCCGAAAAACGAGAGATACAGCGAGCGGTACCCGCCGGCATCCGGGGTGGCCGGGTTGTAGGGGCTGGCGATCGCAAAACAGTCTTCAGGCGGAGTCATCATCACGGCCGAAAGCCCGCTGGTCTCGTCGCGCCGCACGGCCAACGGCGAGGCCAGCCAGCAGACCTGGTCCCAATCGACCGGGCTGGGCGGAATCTTCCAGCGGCCGTCGAGAATCAGGTCGAGCGCCGCCTGGTCCCGCGGAAACATCACGTAACCGCCCTTGGACTCGGGCGTGCGGTCGACGGGTACGAAGCGGGGGCCCGCGGCGGCGTCCTCCGCCGGCTTCACGTACACCTGGGCCCGAAAAGCCTTCTCATAATACGACGACAAAAACAGCTCGAACGCGGGCATGTCTTCCAGCGGCTTGACGGTGGTGATCACGTCGAGCGTATCGGGCCGGGCCCATCGGTGGACGGCCGTGATTTCCAAGGGGTGGCCTTCCCCGCCGGGCCAGAAGACGTGCAGTGCCCCGTCGGGGAGCACCTTGGTCTCGGTGGGCCAATCCCGGGCGGCGCCGCCGTAACGGGTGTTGCCGGAAAAGACCCGATAGTAGCTCACGAGTCCGGGGAGCCGCCCGCCGGCGGCCAGCGACTGGCCCGAGGGAACGTGCACCACCTCGGTGATCCCCTGCGATGTGCCGTTTAATCGGACCTTTCCCTGGAGCACGCCCGTGTTGAACGCATAAAAACCTTCCTCGTCAGCCGGCTTGAAGCCGAGATCAGGCGGAGCGGCGAGTAGGCACGTCGTGCTCAGCACGGCAAGCAGTACGACGACGGAGCAAACGAAGGGGGGTCGCATGGTAAGATTCCTCCCATACCGGGACAATTGTCAATTCATTCTTCTATCTCGCTCCCAAGCTCCGGCTTGGGAACCGGTTGCTGGGAAGCTCCAGCTTGCCGTAAAGCGAAGTCAGACCTCGCGGCAGGCGGTTCCCAAGCCGGAGCTTGGGAACCAGTTGAAAAAACCCCTGTAGGGAACGGCCTCTGTGCCGTTCCGTGGACACGACGATTGGGCCGGAACACCACAAAGGGCGTTCCCTACAGGTGCCAATTCCCGGGCACCCTCAGGTTATTCCTCGGCTGATCCTCAGCGTCCCGCCGCCCAGCAGATGCCTTGGTTCACAAGCTTGCCGAAATTCGGATTCGCGTAGGCTTTTCCGTCGTGACCGAGCATCAGGTAGAGGACCCGGCTCTTGCCGTAGCTGGTGGTCCAGGCGAGCTCGGGATTGTTTTTGGGATGGTCGGTCTTGAGCAGGACGTGAATGCCCGGGGCGGTGTAGTAGACGCCGTACGTCTCGTCGTGGATCTCGAAGTCGGCCACGCCCTTGGTGATCGGGTGCTCCTTGTCGACCACGGTGATTTTGAGGTCCTCGCCGTGCGACCAGGGCGTCTGTTTGAACGGCTTGCCGTCGATTTCCTGGTCGGCCAGGATGAACTTGCCGCCGATGATCTTGCGGAACTCGTCCCAGTCGCGATGGGCGCCGAGGTTGTGGTGAAGCGAGACGACGCCGATCCCCGTTTCGAGCAGCTTGACAAACGCCTGCTGTTGGTCCGGCGTGATGGCCCCGACCATGTCGTACATCACGATGCAGTCGTACTGCTTTTCCAGCCCGGGCTTCAAGAGGCCGGCGTCTTTCGGCAACTCGGCCTTGGTGTACTCGACGTCTGCCATGGCGTCGAACATGGCGTAGAAGGGCTCGGCCTCGAAGCCGTGTCCACCGGTCGTGAGGAGAACGCGAATCTTCCCCTCTCCGGCAAGAAGCGGACCGGCGGCAAGAACTGCGACGGCGGCCAGCGGCAAAATCAACCCAATCAGGCGTCTCATGGTAGTCTCCTCCGCTTGTTGCGTGGGGTCTAGTGGATTGGTCCGACACTCGTTTTTCAGGCAGGGGCGAGTGCGTACAACTGTGCTGACCACTCTACGAGCGAGAAGCCCTCTCGTCAAGCATCTTCCCGGATATCCGCCCACGTGGGGTACCCCCTTCCCGAAGCGGAACAAAGGTTTTCCCCAAGCACCGATTGCGTTATACTGAAAGCCCTCCCTCGGGAGTACCCGTTACGGACGTCCGGCCACCGACTTTGTCGTACCAGGAGAGAAATCGATGAGGAGCTATTCGGACGTAACGCCGCCCGGGAATCGCGAGCTGTGGATCGTGCTGGCCCTTTTGTTGTGCGTGGTCGGACCGATGGAGCCTTGGCTTTCCCAACCCGTCCGGGGCGAGCCGCCGGCCAAGGTCGCGCCGGTCGCCGAGCCGGCCGGGTCGTTCTTGATCCCCGCCTGGGCCTTCAATCGGGGCAACGCCAAGACCTTCACCACG
>JBDRTC010000779.1:0-3151 GCA_043824335.1 Planctomycetota bacterium
AAGTACACCGAATGGCTACGAGTTGGGGGCTGCGCCTGAGAGGGCCATGGTGCACTTCGTACACCCTACACCTGGAGAAAAGAAAGCAACACGGAGCTACAAACATGACCACGGACGAACCGACCCGCTCCCTCGATTTTATCCGGGAGATCGTTACCGAGGACTTGAAGACCGGCAAGTGGGAGGGCAGGGTGCATACGCGGTTTCCGCCGGAGCCGAATGGGTATTTGCACATTGGGCACGCGAAGTCGTTCTGCCTGAATTTCGGGATCGCCCGGGAGTTCGGCGGGAAGTGCAATTTGAGGTTCGACGACACAAACCCGACCAAGGAGGAGCAGGAGTACATCGACGCGATCAAGGAGGACGTGCGCTGGGTGGGCTTTGATTGGGAGGACCGGGAATTCTATGCCTCCGACTATTTCGAGCAGTTCTACGAGTGGGCCCTCCAGTTGATCCGGGCCGGAAAGGCGTTCGTTTGTGACTTAAACGCCGACCAGATGCGCCAGTACCGCGGCACGCTGACCGAGCCGGGGAGGGACAGCCCATTTCGGAACCGCCCGGTCGAGGAAAACCTCGACTTGTTCGAGCGGATGCGGGCAGGGGAGTTCCCCAACGGCTCGCGAACTCTCAGGGCGAAGATCGACATGGCCCACCCGAACCTGAACATGCGGGACCCGGTGATGTACCGGATTCTGCACGCCACCCATCCCCACACGGGCGACAAGTGGTGCATCTACCCGACGTACGACTGGGCTCACGGCCAGGAGGATTCGATCGAGCGGATCACCCATTCCATCTGCACGCTGGAGTTCGAGAACCATCGCCCGCTCTACGACTGGTTCCTGGACGAGCTGGGCATCTACCATCCGCGGCAGATCGAGTTCGCCCGGCTGAACCTGACCTACACCGTGATGAGCAAGCGGAGGCTTTTGGAACTGGTCAACGAGCGGCACGTGCGCGGGTGGGACGATCCGCGGATGCCGACCCTAAGCGGGCTGCGTCGCCGCGGGTACACGCCGGAGTCGATCCGCAGCTTCTGCGAGCGGATCGGCGTGGCCAAGTTCAACAGCACGATCGACATCCGGCTGTTGGAGCACTGCCTGCGCGAGGACTTGAACCGGCGAAGCCCGCGGGTGATGGCGGTGCTCAGGCCGCTTCGGGTGGTGATCGAGAACTATCCCGAGGATCAGACCGAAGAGATGGACGCCGTGAACAACCCGGAAGACGCCGCGGCGGGCACGCGAAAGGTGCCTTTCTCCCGCGTGCTCTACATCGAAGAAGAGGATTTTCTCGAAGATCCGCCGAAGAAGTTCTTCCGCCTTGCCCCGGGCCGCGAGGTGCGGCTTCGGTACGCCTATTTTGTCACGTGCGTCGACGTGGTCAAAGACGCCGACGGCCGAGTCGTCGAGCTTCGCTGCACCTACGATCCGGCCACCCGGGGCGGCGACGCGCCGGACGGACGCAAAGTGAAGTCGACCCTCCACTGGGTATCCGCCGCCCATGCGGTCGAGGCCGAAGTGCGCCTCTACGACCATCTGTTCACCAAAGAAGACCCGGACGACGTGGAGGAGGGCGAGGATTACCGCTTTAACCTCAACCCCAACTCATTGGAGACGTTGACCGCCTGCCGCGTCGAGCCGAGCCTGGCCGAGGCCGTGCCGGGGAGTCGCTACCAGTTCGAGCGGCTGGGCTATTTCTGCGTCGATCCTGATTCGTCCGCGGGGAAACTGGTGTTCAACCGCACGGCCACGCTCCGCGACCCCTGGGCCAAGCTCCAGAAATCGGGGAAAGCGAATGCGTGAGGATCGGCGAAAAGGGCAGGGGAGGGCAGGGGGCCCCGACGCTTGGGAGCCCTCGCCCTCGTCCTCTTGTGGCAAAACTCGATAATTGGTTTCTGTTGCGGAAAATCAGAACCGGGGGGTGGCATGGCCAAACTCGTTTGGCCACGGGCCCATTTTCTCGCCGGATAAGGAAAGGATTGCACGCGATGCCGCTTGTCGTCGTCGGATCGGTTGCGTTGGACAGTGTGGAGACCCCCAGCCAGACGCGCGAAAACCTGCTGGGCGGATCGGCCGTCTATTTCTCGTACGCCGCCAGCTTCTTTACGCCGGTGCGGCTGGTGGGCGTGGTCGGTGAAGATTGGCCCGCCGAGCACACCGAACTGCTCCGCTCGCGGAACATCGACACCGCCGGCCTGGAGGTCAGACGCGGCGCGGAAACGTTCTTCTGGCGGGGCCGGTACCTCGAGGACATGAACGTCCGCGAAACGGTCGACGTGCAACTCAACGTGATGGAGGATTTCAACCCGGTGCTGCCGGAGTCGTTCCGGCGAAGCCCGTTCCTCTTTCTGGCCAACGGGTCGACGAAAATCCAGCTCAAGGTGCTCGAGCAGTGTTCGGGGGCCACGCTCTCCGTGGCCGACACCATGGATCTCTGGATCAACACCGAGCGGGAAGAGCTGACGGAGCTTCTCGGCAAGATCAACGGGCTCGTGCTCAACGACAGCGAGGCCAGGCTGCTCACGGGCGACAAGAACGTGGTCCGGGCCGGGCACCGCGTGCTGGAAATGGGGCCGCAGTTCGTGGTGGTCAAGAAGGGCGAGCACGGGGCCATGTTCTTCAGCAAGCACGAAACCTACGTGCTGCCCGCGTTTCCCACTTCCGACGTAGTCGACCCGACCGGCGCCGGCGACAGCTTCGCCGGCGGGATGATGGGCTACCTGGCCGAGCAGGGAAATTTCGAGCCCAAAACGCTCAAGGAAGCCATGGCCTACGGCATGCTCGTGGCCAGCTTCACCGTCGAGGACTTCAGCCTGGACCAACTCCGCAGGATCGAACGGACCGACCTCGAACGCCGCATGGAAGAGTATCGGCGGATGCTCAGCTTCTAAGACGCCGGCTGCATTTGGATTCATGAAACAGAAAGTACGCACGTTCGTGGCGGTCGACATCGGCTCGGCGGCTCGGGGCCGGGCCGCGGAATTGATCGAAGCGCTCAGCGCCGCCGGGGCCGACGCCAAGTGGGTCGATCCCCAGAACCTCCACGTGACGCTCAAGTTCCTCGGCGACGTCGACACCCGGGAGATCCACCACGTGTGCCGGGCGGTCCAGGACGCGGTCGCCGACGTGGCTCCCTTCGAGTTCGAACTCCG
>JBDRTC010000780.1:0-2347 GCA_043824335.1 Planctomycetota bacterium
CGATGTAATCATCCGGATCGATGATCGCCAACAAGAGCTCGATCACGTCGATGATCTCAGTAACGTCGCAGATGATCTCGGCCACGAAGCCGAACAGCTCCTTGACGATCTCCATGGGCATCAAGAGCAGGGTCTTGAAGGCGTTCAGCACGTTGCCGTCGAAGAGCTCCTCGAAGAACTCGACCACCGTCGGCCCGGCTATCTTGATGGCCAGGATAATCGCTCCCAATTCCGGGCAACCGGCCCCCAGAGTCTCCAGCATGGAGGATAAATCGCCCCCGCTTAAGACCATGTGAATCACGAGCCAGGTAGGATCGATTTCGCCGAAGGCATTCTCGATGGCCCCCAGGAATTCGCCCACGTCTACGTTGCCCATAATCACTTGATTGAGCAGTCTTCCCAAGTCGAATTCGGCGGGAAACAGATCCAAGATCTGGTAGATCATCACGGCCTGTAGCCTCTCCCGGATCGCCCCGCAGATCTCGTCGACCAATTGCTGCTTCAACTGTTGCATCTGCTGGTGGATCGCCTCGGTGGTTTGCTGCTTGCTCCAGTCCTCCTCGAACAAGTCGACGGAGAAGGTGGTGAGCGTGCCGAACGTGACGGCGTCGAAGACCAGCCCGTCTGAAGTGCTGATCGTCCGGATGGAGCCGTCCGACACGCCCGAGTAGCTGCGCGTGACGCGGCTGGAAGTGTTGTAGAGCTCTCCGTCCTGCAGGAAGCCGAGCATTTCCAGGTCCTCGGGGTCATACTGCGGCACGGTGGCCGAGACGTGGAAGTACGGCTCGTCGGGCGTGATTTCGTCGCGTTCGATGCACTTGAACCAGTCCAGCGCGACTCGGTAGCGATAGTAGTTGCGCTCTGTGTGCTTGTTGTTGAGGTCGGGAGCGTGAAGGAACAGTTGCTGCATGAAGCCCTGCTGGTAGATCAAGCCGGGCTGCATCTGCTCCCATTGGTGTGCGGCGCCCCCACGGGGCTCTTGGACGAACGCGCCGAGCCGATCCCTGGCGGTTCCCGAAGCGTTGCTGCGAAGCGAGCGGACGAGCGATTCGAGTTGTCGCGATTCGCCCCGGCCGATTTGTGGCCTTGCCGACTTCACCGTGCCGGCTCGCGCAGACCATTTCGATTGCTTCGTTCCGCCAGAGCCGATCTGCTGGAACTGCAATTGCCCCTGTTCCGCGTTCCAGTGGAACTTGGGCTTTTCCGCCGCAAACGCCCTTTGGAGCTTCTGCTTGATCCGCGCTTGATAGTCGGGCTTGACGGCCGCGAGCAGGTCTTCGCCCAATTGCAGCTTGTCGACCCTCTGACCGGGCCTTAGATCGGTGTAACGGGGGTGCAAGTATCGGGCGCGGAACGTCGGCGAAACGTCTTTGAAGGCCTGGACCATCGTCCGCAGATGAGCCTGCGTGTCGATTTCGTACGCCGCGTTGTCCTTCGCCGGACCCTGGTCCAGCGTGAGCAACTGCCTACTCTTGATGCGGTCCGACCGCGCCGCCTCCAGTTGATTCGATCGTCCCGAATTGAGTTGGCTCGACCGTCCCGACTTCAGTTGGCGAAACGGCACGGGCTTCGCTTGCCCGATCGGGGGCACCGGATCGGTTTTCGACTGCTCTAGCCGGTCTTTCAGACGAGATCGGAACCCGGTGGGCGCCGATTCCCGCGTCGTCTCTTCCAGCCGCTGAACGATCAGCGGCACAACGATCCCCGCCAGGCGATTCTTTGCGGTGGCGCCTTTGATCTGTGCTTCCCAGCGGACTTTGGCGTCGGCCCGCTCTTCGGCCTGAAGCTTGGCCTTCATCTCGTGGAGCTCTTGTTGAGTGTATCCCTTTGCCGCCACGATCTGGTAACACTTGACCGTAAGCGACTTCTCCTCCGCAGACTGCGAGCCGTCCGAATCCGAGTTGTCCGAATCATCGGCGTCGGACGCCTGCGGATAGGTGACTCGAATGGTCCCCTCAACCGTTGTCCGGGGGCTCAGGTTCCGCACCGATACCGTCCAGTTTTTGCCCAAGGAGAGGGCTTTGTCGGTCACGTCATGACTGAGCTTCAAGGGGCAGCGTCCGGTGTCCTGGGCGTAGGGCGTCCGCCGTCCCGGGCCGCTGAGCACGAGGCTGACAACGGCCGTCGTGCGGCCCGCTTCCAGCGATGCCTCGATCTTGCCCGGGGCGTCCACCTGGAACTCAATCACCTCCTGGCCGCGAGGCTGCAAGGTGATCGGGCGGACCACGGAAGCCGGCTGATCCGCGCCGTCGGGCCGAGGCTCGAACTGAAGCCGGCAAACGTCATGCTGGACGGCCGAGGGCAAGTGCGGATCACGGATTTCGGGCTGGCCTGCCTTAGCGAAGCG
>JBDRTC010000781.1:0-4009 GCA_043824335.1 Planctomycetota bacterium
AGCCATGCCTGGAGCCATGCCCGGAGCCATGCCGGGGATGGCCCCAGCGGCGGGCGCGACGGGCCGTCCGTCGCGATACGCCCGCCAGCAGCCGGCCGGCGCCCTGCAGCAGCCGGCCGGCGCCCAGCAGCAGCCGGCGGCTCAAAGGGAAGCCGTCCAGCGGCCGGACCCCGATCTGCCGTATCGTTTGGCCACGCTCCTGTGGGGCGCAAATTCAGCCAAGGTTCTCCAGACCCGCCTGAGTCAGGCCGACTCGCTGGAGTCCGATGCCCAGGTCGTGCTCCTGGCCAGCACCGTGCCCGTCGACTCGGTGCGGTCGACGCTGCACCAGTTGCTTCAGAAACGCTGGGAAGAGGGCCCCCAGTCGTTGGAATCGGCCGGTCTGTTGGACGACGTGATCAGCGACCCGGGTCTGCTCGCCCTGGTGAAGATGCTTCCGCGGAAAGCGCCGGAGCAGGAAGCCGATGCCACCCGGATGCGCCCGGGTCGGAGGCAGCTGGGCGGCCGGAGGCCGGCAGGCGCGGCAGCGCAGCCCGGGGCCGAGATGATGCAGCCCGGGGCTGAGATGATGCAGCCCGGGGCTGAGATGATGCGGCCCGGAGGCATGGCGCCGGGATTTCCGGGCGGTCCGGGTGGGATGCCGGGTGGGATGGACCAAGGTGCCCGACGGCCCGACCGCTCCCCCAAGGGACCCGGCGAAGCCTGGATGTTCACCTCTGAGGACCTGGTCCGCCTCTTGTGCAAGCGGTTTCTGGCCGCGGCGAAGGCCGGCGCCGGCACCCAAGCGCCCTCGGGCGAGCCAGGGACATACGGTTTGCCGTTCGAGGTGCGCAGCGACGCCAACGTGGTGGCCGAGTACCATCTCGATTGGCCCGGCGGGGCACAGGCAAAACTCTCCGGGGTTCCGCTGGGTGAGTTGAAGGTCCACTACCTCCGAACCGAGCAGGAGACCAAGCTGAGCACCCTGAGAAGTTACTATACGCGGAAGCTGGAGTCCATCGAGACTCGCTCAATTCCTGACGGCACCTGGATGGACAGCTTACGCGACGCGCCCGAGGCCGGCTGGAAACGCTCCATCGACCTGATGTTCACCACGATGGTCCCGGCCGAGGAGCGGGAGGAGAGAAAAGACATCCCGATCACCATGGACATCCTTTGCATCGACGTGAAAGACCCGGCGGCAGGCTAACCGTCACTGTTGTGATGGAGCATGTCTCTGAGATACCGGCCGGTGTGGTTCCCTTCCACTTGGGCGATTTCTTCGGGGGTTCCCGTGGCGACGACGTGGCCGCCGGCCTGCCCTCCTTCGGGGCCGAGGTCGATGATCCAGTCGGCCGTTTTGATCACGTCGAGGTTGTGCTCGATGATGATGACGGTGTTTCCCAGGTCGACCAGGCGGGAGAGGACGTCCAGGAGCTTTCGGATGTCGTCGAAGTGGAGTCCGGTGGTGGGCTCGTCGAGGATGTAGACCGTGTTGCCCGTCTCCACCCGGCCCAGCTCCGTGGCCAGCTTCACCCGCTGGGCCTCGCCGCCGGAGAGGGTCGTCGACGATTGTCCTAAGGTGATATACCCCAGCCCGACTTCCTGCAGGCTTCCCAGCAGCCGGGCGATGGTGGGGAAGTTCTCGAAGAAGGCGACAGCATCGTCGACCCGCATGTCGAGCACGTCGGCGATCGACTGGTCGCGGTAGCGGATCTCGAGCGTCTGGCGGTTGAACCGCTTTCCCGCGCACTCCGGGCAGGTGACGTAGAGGTCGGGGAGGAAGTTCATCTCGATCTTCCGTTGCCCTTGTCCCTGGCATTCCGGGCAGCGGCCTCCGTCGACGTTGAAACTGAACCGGCCTGCCTTGTAGCCCCGTTGTCGCGCGGCGCGGGTGCCGGCGAAGACCTTGCGGATCTCGTCGAACACGCCGGTGTAGGTGGCCGGATTGCTCCGCGGGGAGCGGCCGATCGGCGATTGGTCGATCACCACCATCTTGCCCACGCGGCTGGCGCCGCGGAGGCTGGTGTGCGGGCCGGGCTTGCGGGCGAGCCCACCCAGGCGGCGGATCAGGGCCGGGGCGAGCGTCTCGTTCAACAGCGAACTCTTTCCCGATCCGCTCACGCCGGTGACGCACACCAGCGATGAGAGCGGGAACTGGACGGTCACCCCCTTGAGGTTGTTGGTCGTCACGCCCTCCAGCGTGAGCGATCGGCTCTTGGCCGTGCGTCGCCGGCGCGGCGGGAGCGGGATCTTCAGATCGCCCGTGAGATACCGGCCCGTGATCGACCGGCCGTTGCGGCCGATCTCCTCGAGCGGGCCCTGGGCGACGATGCGTCCGCCGTGCCGTCCTGCTCCGGGGCCCAGGTCGATCAGCCAGTCGGCCTCGCGGATGATCCTCTCGTCGTGCTCGACGACCAGCACCGTGTTCCCCCTCGCTTGGAGGTTCCTTAACGTCTCGATGAGCCGGCGGTTGTCGCGGGGGTGGAGTCCGATCGACGGTTCGTCGAGAACGTAGCAGACGCCGACCAACCCCGAGCCCAACCCGGTCGCCAGGCGCACGCGCTTCAGTTCGCCGCCGGAGAGCGTGTCGGCCGGCCGATCCAGCGTGAGGTATTCCACGCCCACGCGATCCAGAAATTCCAGGCGCGAGCGGATCTCGGAAACGATCGGCTCGGCGATCGGCGCCTCGTCCTCCTCGAAGCAGAGCCGCTCGAAAAACGCGCCCGCCTCCCCGACGGTCATCGCCGTAAGCTGGTTGATCGCCTTGCCGGCGATCGAGACCGAAAGCGCTTCGGGACGCAGCCGGGCGCCTCCGCAGTCGGGGCAGGTGACCTGCCCGCGAAACGTCTCCAAACGCTGCCGGTTCGTCTGGCTGGCGGTTGTGGCGTATTCCTTCTCCAACAAGCCCAGCACGCCGGAGAACCGCTTGCCGTCTCCTCGCAAAAGCGCCTCGAAGCCCTTTGGCTTCAGGTTCGCCAAGGGCGTGTTCCAGCGGAACCCGGCGGCCGCGAGGAACTGGCGGAGCTGGCCCTTCCGTTTCCGGACGGCGCCGGCCGAGGCCCCTTTCCAGGGAGCAACGGCCCCATTGGCAAATGAGAGACTGCGATCCGGCACGGTCAGCTCCGGATCGAACTCGACTCGGGCGCCCAAGCCCTCGCACGTCGGGCACGCCCCGTAAGGGCTGTTGAAGCTGAACGTGCGCGGCTCGAGCTCCTCGTAGCTGATCTTGCAGTTCGGGCAAGCGTACCGGGTGCTGAAGAGCAGGTCGTGCCAGGTCCTTTCGGAGTCGGCCGACTTTTGTTCGTACGTGGCCAGCACAAGCCCGTCGCCGTGCCTGAGCGCCAGACGGATCGACTCGGCCAATCGCCCCCGCCCCCCCTCGCGCACGATCACTCGGTCGACGACCGCCTCAATGTGGTGCGGCTTCTGCTGGACCAGTTCCGGCGGTTGATCCACGTCGACCACCTGGCCGTCGACCCGGGCGCGGACGAAACCGGCCTTGCGGATGGCGGCCAGCACGTCTTTGTGCTGCCCTTTGCGGCCGCGCACCATGGGGGCGAGGACCATCATCCGCGTCCCCTCGGCTAGCGAAACCAGGTTGTCGAGGATCTGCTCGGGCGTCTGCTGCCGGATCGGCTCGCCGCACTGGTGGCATGAGGGCTCGCCCAGCCGGGCGAACAACAGCCGCAGGTAGTCGTACAGCTCGGTGACCGTGGCCACCGTGCTCCGCGGGTTGCGAATCCCGGCCCGATGATCGATCGAGATCGTCGGCTGGAGGCCCTCGATCAAATCGACGTCGGGCCGCTCCATCTGGTGGAGGAACTGCCGCGCGTAAACCGAGAGGCTCTCGATGTACTGCCGCTGACCCTCGGCGTAGAGTGTATCGAACGCCAGGGAACTCTTCCCCGATCCGCTGGGGCCGGTCACGACCACCAGCCGATCGCGGGGAATATCGAGGTCGAGGTTTTGCAGGTTGTGTACCCGCACTCCCCGAACCTGGATCTGCTCGCCGTCGCCGGTCGGTTCT
>JBDRTC010000782.1:0-2398 GCA_043824335.1 Planctomycetota bacterium
CCGAGTCGCAGGGGATGGGTGCTCTTCCCCACCGCTTTCTTCTTCTTCCCTTTTGCGTTTTTCTTCCGGAGCGCCTCCAGCACTCTGACTTCCCATTCATCGAAAAACACAGCGCACGGCAGGTCGGGAACCTCGCGGCCCAGCAGGGTCATCAATTGGATCCGCCATGCAAGGACGGCATCGATGGCGATGACCCTCTTAAGACGTTCCGCCGTTTCGTTCTGGTGCTCCTGAACCTTGCAGCCGCTTTTCAAAACCCTGTGCCACTCTTCGATCCGCCAGCGTTTGCAGTACAGGTCAACAACGCGAGCCGCCTCCTCCGCACTGCGCACCGGCTCCGTCGTCAAAAGGAACCATTCAATTCGCTTCGCTCCCGCCGGCGGGTTCGTTTCCCTCGCGTAGACCCCCCAAAGGGTGATGGGCTCGGCTGACCGGAGGTCGCTGCGCGTCGATTCAATACTGACCTCCTGATAACAGAGCTCCATCGTCGCTTCCCGCCCCGGCAGCCCCTTCTGCTGGGGCTTGCCGCGCTTGGCCTCTTTCCACCGCTGCCGCGGAATCATCACTTCGATGCGCTCCCTGTTCTTGCTCGCCTTCAATGTTTCAAACAGCTTCCGTTCCCCTCCCTCAAGGCACCGATTGTGCTTCGCGCGCACCAGGACCCCCACCCGCTTGCGCGTCGCTTCGGCGTCCATGAACAACTCGAAGATATCCCCCTCACGGTCCATTACCGTCAAAAGGCGAGTCTTCGGCATCTTCTTCGC
This sequence comes from Planctomycetota bacterium, assembly GCA_043824335.1. Taxonomy (GTDB): domain Bacteria; phylum Planctomycetota; class Planctomycetia; order Pirellulales; family Thermoguttaceae; genus JBDRTC01. Next base: position 765 of record JBDRTC010000782.1, read on the forward strand.
TACCGACACGCAGTCCCGATGCCCCTCCAACCAACGGAAGGATTTCTTGTCTTCGATCGGCCTCCCGATGGACTGCTTCCCCGATTTCCCCTTCGGCTCGGGTGCGAAACTCACCGACCTTAACACCCCCAGCGGAAGCCCATCGGTCGTCAACGCCAACGACGAGTGGAGCTTGAGGCCCAAAGATTGCGCCCCCGTCTGGTTCGTTCCGATCAGACCCAGACCCGTGGTATGATGCCGACTTGAGAAATTCAGGTCCGTCGTGTCCTGCACCACCAGCACCATCTTGTGAGACATCATCCGCCCGATGGTTCGCTCGCGGTGCGCGGCCAAGATCGCCTCGGGGTTGAGTTCATCTCGTACGCCATCCACAAAATAGTAGTAGCCTTTCGCCGCATACCGGTCGCCACCGCACGCGTCGAGGTAGGATGCATCCGGTTTTTGGGAGCGGTCCGAAGCGATCTTGATCAACCGGTCCCGCAAGCGCTTGTCTCCCAATTCCACTTTCCCAAACTCAGACTCCGCCCACTCCCCGGAACCAAGGCCATCCTCCACGGCCAGCGGACGAATATGCGAGCCCCCGCCGGAAGGCACTCCCATCCGTCGCCGGAAATCCTTGACCAGAGGATAGACTTGGATGTCTTTGACATTCTCGGATTCCCGGTGTTCGCGGTCGTTTCGGCCCCGCCCTTTTGTTTCACCTATTCGTTCCCAGTTCGCAGCTTGGAAGCACGTTCCCCGATATCGCTCACGATCGACGAACGTTTCCACAAGCCACGGACGATAACCATATCGCCGCTCAAAATCAACCGCCAGCCGGCGCAGGCATGCTCCCAAGACCGTCGAAGCAAGATTCCGGCAATGAACACCGGGTCGGATCAGCAACCGGCTTAGATTTACCACCCGGTGCTGATGTTCGCGGCGTTGCGGAGCGTCCCATCCTATCCATCGGTCACGGGCCGCAAGCGTTAGCGCCGAGGCGCTGAAACCGACGGCTCCCAACCATCCATGTGATGAGCCTACCAGATACCGCAACTGGCGTCCAACCAAGCGGCGCTTCCCCTGCGGATGCTCCCGGATGATCAGTTCGTTCCAGGTCCGCATCGCCGTTTCATCATTGGGATCCACCAAAACAAGATCAAGCCCCTCCAGCTCAGCCACCTCGCCGGGGACGCCCTTGGGCTTCGGAACAGCCGCAGCCAGTCGCCTCGGCCGCCATTGGGAACTGATATTGAGCAGCCTCGGAGGCAAGCGAATGCGTCCCTCGCGCTCCAGGTCGCGCAGCGACTTCAGGCATGAGGACACGCGAAGCTTGCCCTGCTGATCGCGCAACCGGAAGCGCCGGCAGAGCGTCTCCGCCAGTCGAGTCCGGGAGGGATGTTTTTCCGAGCGAAGTATCTGCTTCACGAAGGCGAGCTTCGTGGGTTCGGCGAGTCCTTCCTTAATTGTCTTCGTTGCCATGCCCCGAGCATACTACGCCGGGAGCAAATTGTCCAGCGTTATTTATGGGGCAAGGGCAGGGCTAGCGTAAGTTTACCGCGGAAGAGTCGACTCCTTCGATAAACGTTTACGTCGATTACGGAAATTCACTCCCGGTCTGTATATACTAATCAGCGCACGCCTCGGTCGTGTCG
>JBDRTC010000783.1:0-11040 GCA_043824335.1 Planctomycetota bacterium
GCTGGGTGGGAACATAGCCCCAGAACATGAAAAGAAGGAGATAGGCTAGCAACAAGATAGACCACTTACCCCACCAAGGGACCGCTCTCCCTAGGATAAGAGAAAGGACGAGTAGGATGACACCAAGCCCGGCAAAAGCCATGTTGACGGTCGCAATCCAGTCGGGTATTGCATCTGCATCCTGTGCGGTTAGGTCGTAGAATCCCCCCGAGTAGTCCGGTCTGCGTTTTGCGGATTCGGTTGCAAAGTTGTGCATGACCGCCCACGACCAAAAGGCTCCCACCATGTCAACAACGGCAAGCGTTCCGAGTATTATGTGGCCGCCACGAAAAAGCAGTGCGGCTGCCAATAACGCGATTACTACGCTCAGCCAGCCCATTGGAGACCTTTCACCTCACGCCTAACGCCCGAGCTCACCCGCCGCGAACCGCCGAGCGGGTCGCGGTCGGGTGCAGCGAGTTGTTAGGCCGCATGCCTTGATCTTTCATCACGTAGAGCATTCAAGAGGATGCTGCCAATGAGTCGGAAGCCCACAATGTGGAGAATATCCAACAACACTATTGTCCAGTAGCAATGGCCATCACTGCTTAGTCCGAGGGCTCTTAAGCCGGGACAAAACACCATGAAAAGGACGGGCACGTAGAGGATCGGATACATTATGAAGCCGGGGAAATCCGGGTTTCTGTAGGGTGACCAATACTCCGCTAAGGCTGCCAGGGCGGTGACTATTGCCATGACGAATGAGACACGAAGCAGGGGCCAACGTTTGACCAGATGAAGAAATTGGTCTTTCGTACCGCCAGTGAGGGCAGACCAATCCGCGTAACCAATGGCAACAGCGATGGCCGTAAGGACGAACACCCCAATGAACGTTGCGAACAGTTGAATTTGATATCGCTTGTGCAAGCGGTCCTCCAGTGATGCGGCCTAACTTCTTATTATACTGCTGGATTTGCACGGCCACTCGACGCATTGTACCATCTGGCTTAGGGTTACAACATTCGAGGGGTCAGTTCTTTGTTTCGGGACGCCCGTGGGCTTGTTCCCGACGGCGAGTGTTTTCATGACGAATGTCCGAAACATAAGATCCGCTAAGCAGTTCTGACTGCCGGAGGATCAAAAACATGCCCCGAATTGCCGCCGACAGCCGCATCAGCCTCGAGAAAACGCGGTGGGCCGACGTATCGCATCGATTGTTGGATGTTCCGTCTCATCCCACGATTACCAGTGCCACGTAGGGAACGAAATTGAACGTCAGGACAAAGATCTTGAACAAACCGATCAACGAGTAGATCACAACGTTGAAGGCTTCTCTCGGGATTGGATACCATTGGCTGTGCATTCGGTAGATCCAATCCCCGGCAAGCGCACAGATCAGGAATGACAGGATCAATAACCCTCCATTCAGGATGGTGCACCACATGAAAAACGCTCGGACGGTAGCAATGTCCATCGTGTTCCTCCTTTTCTGTTCCGACATCCAACTACTGGTTCATTCGGCAGCCTCAGATTGTTTTGGATAATGAGGCGCGCCGCTGCCCAATAACGTTCCCGCCGAATGGTTGCGATCATAGCAGACAAGTCGCTGGGGTGCAATGATTTAGAGAACCCTGCCCGGATGCCTCGGGACGTCGTTCATGGGGCTCTTGCAGTGCAAACAAGCGCGGCGGCGCCATCGTGGACGAGGCGAGGCGCGCCGATGGTGCGTCGATCAACCGTCTGTTGCCCTGCGTCCCAAGGGCATCCCCCGGCCTGACGGTGGCCAGTTCTTGGGCTGGACTTTGGGCCAGCGCATGGGGTAGGATCGCAGTGGGAATAGCCGTCAGCTTTCAGCTATCAGCAGTCAGCTTCATGGAGGGGCAGTCCTGCGCTCTCGGCTGTGGAAGGAAACCACGTGACCCTCACGTGTAATGGCTGATTGCTGAAAGCTGATTGCTGACGGCTCAGCCCGCGCCGAGCACGCGGTTCCCGAAGCCTTTCAAACCCGATTGAGGCGACCGTTGCGATGACGACAAATCCCAGAACAACGACGGCACACCGTCCGGCCATGCGGAAGGTTCCGCGGCGGGGTGGGGAGACACGTGCCGAGCGAAGAGGGCCGCGGAGCGTCCGAGGGGGCGTGGCGACTCAGAGCGTCGTCACGAGGTCTGCGAAGGGCCCCCCCGACACGGAAAAAACGGGAACGTGCTACCCAAAAAGCGGTGGCCCGGTTCGAGCGGGTCCAGTCGTATCTCCTTGAGCACCCTACACTTTTCGGTTCATCCGGCGGAAGCGTACGTCGGCTTCTCCCCAGGGGAGTACCGGTGCCTCTTCTCTGTTCATCGATGCGCCGAAGCGATTGGCTTTCTTGGAGTTACGACCGTCCGGCAACAGAGAAGAGGCACCGGTACTCCTGGTGTGTGCCTTCCACGTACGCAAATCCCGGATGAACCCACTTTTCGCCACACAAGGGGCGACGATAGAAAGAGGTTTTTCCTGAAAGGAGTGTGCGAGGCGGCCGAGCGGAAACAGACGACTAGCTGGCCGCCTGGGCCACGGGCACGCGGGGCTTGTCGACCAGGCTCGTTTGCCAGTCGACGGCGAGCATGAGCACGTTGATTCCGGAGCCGATGCCGAGCAGGGCGAGGCGGTCGTCCTTGGCGAGGTGGCCGTGCTCGATGCCGATGGCCGCGGCGGTGGGCAGGGCCGCCGAGCCCGTGTTGCCCAGCAACGCGAGGGTTGAGTAGTCGATCTTCGACTCCAGGCCCAACGCCTCGAACAGGAGCTTGTGATGGGCCCGGCCGACCTGGTGGCAGAAGGTTTTGTCGATGCCGGTGTCGTCCCAGCCGACGGAGTCGAGAAACCGGGGGTACGTTTCTTCTGCCGCTCGGATACCCTGGCGCATCAGGGCCTCGGAATCGGTCGACATGAGCGGGCGCATCTCGTCGCCGCCCGACTCGTCGCGGCCGCTCTGGCAAAGCTGGCACCCGCCGGTTTCCGCGCGGACCACGCCGCCCAGGAGTCGGTTGCCCGTGCGGCTCAGCTCGCGGTCGACGAGCACGACCGCCGCGCTGCCTGAGCCGATGGTCAGCGAAGCGACGGCCAGCTTGATGTCGCGGCGGGTGAGCGTGGTGTCGCGATTGAGCTGGTCGATCGTGGTTTCGACCAGGGAGCGGCTGCTCTCGGTCCCCACGACCACGCCGGCGCGGATCTGGCCCAGCTCGATCATGTTGGCCACCTGGACCATCCCGTTGAGAATCCCCAGGCAGGCGTTGGAGACGTCGTAGACCGCGCAGTTGCCGCCCAGGCCGAGCCGATGGTGTACGCCGCAAGCGGTGGCCGGCTCGAGAAAATCGCGGCAGACCGAACCGTGCACCAGGGCACCGATTTCGCTCTTGTCGACCCCGGCGACGCGTATGGCCTTCTCGGCCGTTTCCACGCTTTTCTCGCTCGGCAATGTGCCCGGGGCCCACTGGCGCCGCTCCACAATGCCCGACATCAGCTCCAGCCGTCCCTCGGGCAGGCGGAGGCGGCTGTAGAGCGGCTTGAGCCGAGCCTCGATCTCGGCGGAGTTGACGACCTGCTCGGGCAACGTGTAGGCAAAGGCTTCCAGGCAAACGTTTCGGTATCGCATTCGGGAACCAACGGGTTTATAGAAGATGGGAGACAGGCGGCCGAGGTCGCCGGGCCGCAAGCAATCCAGAATAGTCTCAAGGCGAGGTTCGTGGAAGTGGTCGGCGGTTGCGTGGTGGACACCGCCGTTGCGATCGATGCTAGCATTGCAGCTACATGATGTTGTGGTCAAGGAAACGCCGGGTCAAAATCGGGTTCTTTCTTGTAATCTCCAGGTCGCATCCCTAAACTATCGCCTGACTTGCGTTCCCAGCCCCCCGGTGACACACAGAATAAGGGGGTTGCGAGGCCGAACGATAAGGACATCGCCGCGGCATCGTATCTCTTCCCGGTACGATGGATCGGTAGAAACCACCCAAGCTTTGGGCGTCGAGGGACGACGCACTGGACCGACTCCGAACGGGGCCCCACCTGGGGGCCGTGTGGACGAGGTCCGACACTTGGGCCTTCTGCTCGTCATTTCCCGCTTGCCCGCGCGATCGGGCCTATCAAGTGCCTCTTCGACGTTTCACTGGGTTAACACAGGACGTGTCTGGTGTCACTAAGGAGGAATGCACATGTCAGCGAAGCCGTTGATTGGATTGAACGCAGACTATCGGTCTGCCCGGAATGATGCCCCGGCGTTCGGGTACCTTTGCGCCGGATACTTCGACTCGTTGGTCGAGGCGGGCGCAATCCCAATCGTCGTTCCGCCGCTGGAAAAAGCGGACGACGTGAACCGCATTCTCGACGTCTTGGACGGATTCGTGATGATCGGAGGGGCCGACCTGGACCCGCGCCTCGACGGCTTCATGCTCCACCCGGCGGTCCGGACGCTCGATCCGCGCCGCGAGCAGTTCGACCGCATGCTGATCCGGCTGATCGCCGACCACTGCCTGCCGGTGCTGGGCGTCGGCGTGGGGATGCAGCTTCTGAACATCTCCCAGGGCGGAAACCTGTTCCTGCACATTGCCGAAGACATGCCCCGGGCCCTGCCGCATCTGGACCCCTTGGACCCGGCCCACCGCCACGCCCTCGAGGTCGAGCCCGGCTCGCTCATGGAACGCGTATACGGCGAAGGCGAGATCCGCGTGAACAGCATGCACCACATGGCCGTCGACGAAGTGGCTCGCGGATTCCGAGTGACCGCCCGATGCCCGGACGGCGTCGTCGAAGCGATCGAAAGCGAGCGCGAGGACTGGTTCGCCCTGGGCACCCAGTTCCATCCCGAAAACGATTCCGCCTCGGCCCTGGACCTGCGAATCTTCGAAGAGTTCCTCGAAGGCATAACCGGCCAGGTTGCCGAGATGCGCCTGGTCGCCTGAAGCGGCAAGCGAGACTGGACTTTTGCAGAATGGCGGGTTAGCAGCCCGTTGAAGAAGTCCATCGAGACACGGCAATTCAGCCACTCGGTGGCTGAGGCACAGCGGGGGTACGAACACCCTAACAACGGGAGCACGCCCCAATCATGGCCAACCGCTTGCGGCTCGACACGGGGCCGGCCGCCCACGGTCCTCGATGGGTCGTCGGCGTGCAGGTTTCCTCGGATTGCGACCGCGTCGCCGCCGCGCTGGTGGCAACGGTCGGCCGGGGCCTCGAACTTCGCGCCGAAGTGGCCGACCTCTCGGCCGCGCCGATACCCCGGGAAACCGCTTCGCTGTTCACCGAGCTGACTCAGCCCGGGCTTGTGGCGACCGACTCCGATTTCGCCGGCCGAGTCACCTCCCTGCGTGCCCAGTTGGCGGAAGTCGAGGCCCTCGTCGTGGGAAACCTGCTCGCCCGCAGCGAGATTGCCAGGGCCCGGTTACTGGCCATCGGGGTCCACGATCCGGGCCTTTGGAGTTACGGAAAAGCCGCCTCGGGCGGTTATCTCGGGCTGTGCGACGCCGCGCGTCTGGTCGAATTGACCCAGGCCAACGTGATCGACGCTTTCCCGGCGCGCGACGTCGCTCGCGGCGGGCAAGGAGGACCGATCACCGCGCTGGCCGAGTGGGTCCTGCTCAGCGATCCCAGGCGGAGCCGCATGCTCCTCGATCTGGGACGCTCCGTACGCATGAGTTATCTGCCCTGCCAGCGTGCCGGGCACGCGCCCAACCGCATCCTTTCGTTCGAGATCGGGCCGGGCATGCGCATGTTGGACCAATTGACAAAGCGCCTCACCGGCGGCGAGCAGGACCACGACCCCGGCGGCCGGATGGCCGTCCAGGGACGCCGGATCGACGAGCTCGAAGCGCGCTGGCTGGCCGATCCCTATTTCCGCCGGCCCCTGCCGCGCTGGCAGCCGCGGGGGATCCGACCGGAGCGGTTCCTGTTGGATGCCCTGCAACGGGCGGTCGATTCCGGCTGGTCGATCCGCGACATGCTGTGTACGGCCACCCACTTCATTGCCGAGACGATCGCCCTGGCCGTCCGCCAACGCCTGCCTCGCGACGCGCCCGTCGACGAAATCCTCTTGGCCGGCGGCGGCCAGCACAACGGCATGCTGCTCAAAGAGATCGCCCTGCGACTGCCGCAGATTCCCATCCTCCGGATAGGGCAGTTCGGCCCCGCCGGCGAAGCCCTCGGTCCGGCCTGCATCGCACTGTTGGCCCTGTTCTACCTCGACGAAGTCCCGGCCAACTACTCACCGGTGACCGGTACCGAGGCTCCCCGCGTCTTGGGCCGGTTGACGCCGGGCTCGCACCAGAACTGGAAACGCCTCCTCGCGGAACTCACCACTGGTGCCTACCCGTCGGCCCGACCGCTGAAGGCCGCAGGCTAAGCTTCTGTTTCGGTTTGCCGTCTCGCATATTCCTTTCAGGAAGAACCTCGTTCTACCGTTGCCCCTTGTGTTTGCCACGCGTTGGGCACGCTACCGGGGACTGTCCCGATTTTCCCGTAGGGAAAATGGGACTGTCCCCCTCCCAAACCCGCCGCAAACGCCCGGCGGACGCCGCGGAACTCCCAGCCCTTGAGGGTTATACCCCGCACGGCCAACTCCTTCCTCAGTTGGGCCTTCGCCTTCCGAAGCGACGCGCGGACCTGGGCCTGCAATCGCCGCGAGGCTCGCCGCCACCGCCGGGGATGCTGGAGCCGGGCCAACAGATCGCGGACCCGCCGGGCGAGCCCCTCCGAGCGGCCCAGGTAGATCGACCACTGCCGGCCACCCTTGCGAAAGGCAAGCCGAAAGTAGGGACCCAGGCGACGTCCGCGGTACGTGCGCGACGTCGAGACCACCGTCCCCTGGGTGGCGAAAACTCCCGGGGCAACCAACACTTGCGCCTCCACCCGCTCGAATCGGGCGGCCGACTTTTGGTCAACGAGAGCCGTTTTTTCCGTGTCGGGGGAGCCCCTCGAGAACCTCGTGACCGAAGACGTCGTGACGACGCTCCGCGTTGTCACGCCCCCTCGGACGCTTCGCGTCCCTCCTCGCTCAGCACGCATCTCCCCACCCCGCCGCGGAGCTTTTCGCGTGGCCGGACGTTGTGTCTTCGTCGTTCCGGGATTTTTCGTCATCGCTACGGTCGCCTCAATCGGGTTTGAAAGGCTTCGGGAACCGCGTGCTCGGCGCGGGCTAAGCCGTCAGCAATCAGCTTTCAGCAATCAGCCATTGCACGTGAGGGTCACGTGGTTTCCTTCCACAGCCGAGAGCGTAGGACTGCCCCTCCATGAAGCTGACTGCTGATAGCTGAAAGCTGACGGCTATTCCCACTGCGATCCTACCCCATGCGCTGGCCCAAATTCCAGCCCAAGAATTAGGGTTCATCCGAGTTTAGCGCGCGCACGGTTGGGAAAGGCGGAAGTCAAGAGCCTTCGGACCTCCGCTTCGGCTCGACAAAAGGGGGCCGCCCCTACCACCTTCGCCATCGCATCGGCCCCAGAAACGCGGGGCGAGGGCCGATGCGATGGCGAAGGCGGAAGGGGCTCACGGACACAACCTTCATGGGAATATATAACTACCTACGTCATCGGAACTTAGCGACTGCGCGCGCTGAATCCGGATGAGCCTCATTTCGCGAGTCAGAATTGGCGAAAGTGGCGTTTCACGTCGTCTGACGGCTCTCGACGGCGCCAGTACGTGCCGGCCTCGGGATCGAAGCCGTGCCGCATCGGGTCGTAACCCCACAATCGCATCAGCCAACCCGTGGGAGTTACCACCAGTTAGTATATCTACGCGATGGGTTGGACCCAACACACGGTCGGCACGCAAACCATCCGCTCGATGGCCATGATCCAACTTCTCTTGGGCAACATCGGCCGTGCGGGCGGGGGCGTCAATGCGCTGCGCGGCGAGTCGAACGTGCAGGGCTCCACCGATCACGGCCTCCTGTTCCACATCTTGCCCGGCTACCTGAAAACCCCGAGGGCCTCCCAAACCACGCTTGCCGAATACCACGAAGCGTGCACGCCCGGGCAACTCGGCCAGCGCAGCGCCAACTGGTGGGCCAACTACCCGAAGTACTCCGTCAGCTTCCTCAAGTCGATGTTCGGCGAGACCGCCACGCCGGAGAACGAGTTTGGCTACGCCTGGATGCCCAAGCTCGACGACGGCGTCGACTACTCCTGGCTGTCGATCTTCGACGAGATGCTCCAAGGGAGCATCCGCGGCTTCTTCTGCTGGGGACAGAACCCGGCCTGTAGCGGAACCAACGCCAACAAAGTGCGAAAGGCTCTCGCGAAGCTGGATTGGCTGGTCAACGTCAACGTGTTCCCCAGCGAAACCGGTTGGTTTTTCCAGGACAGGAGCTTGGGCATCCGGCCGGAAGACGTCAAGACGGAGGTGTTCGTCCTCCCGGCAGCCGCCTCGGTGGAAAAGGAGGGCAGCATCACCAACTCGGGCCGGTGGATGCAGTGGCGTTACAAAGCGGCCGACCCGCCCGGTGCGGCCCGGCCCGACGCCCAGATCATGAACATGATCTACCGGGAATTGAAGAAGCTCTATGCGGCCGACAAGGACGCGAAGTTCCCCGACCCGATCCTCAACCTCAAGTGGGATTATTTCCACGAAAACGGAGACAGTGACCCCCACGCCGTGGCCAAAGAGATCAACGGCTACTTTACCGGGGACCAGAAGAAAGGCCAACTCGTGCCCGGTTTTGGGGCGCTGAAGGACGATGGCTCGACCTCTTCCGGCAACTGGCTCTACTGCGGCTCCTACACGCAAGAGGGCAACATGAGCGCCCGGCGAACGCGGGAAACCGAAGGAATCGGCCTCCATCCGGGATGGTCCTGGTGCTGGCCGCTGAATCGCCGCATCCTTTACAACCGTGCGTCGGTCGATCTCGACGGCCAGCCCTACGATCCCCGGATCCCGGTCATTCGCTGGGTGCCCGACGCGGCCGATCCGAAGAAGGGCCGCTGGGCCGGCGACGTGCCCGACGGCGACTGGCCGCCGATGAACGTCGACCCGGAAAACTCCAAGCACCCGTTCATCATGAAACCGGAAGGGCACGCCCGGCTGTTCGCCATGGAGTTGGCCGACGGTCCGTTGCCCGAACACTACGAGCCGCTGGAGTCGCCGATCACGGAGAATCCGTACAACGGACAGATGCTCAATCCGGCCTCCAAGAAATGGACCGGACCGGCCGACGCCTCTTCGGTCTGCGGGAGCCGGCAGTTTCCTTACGTGGCGACAACCTGCCGGCTTACGGAGCATTGGCAGACGGGCGTGATGAGTCGACACATGCCTTGGCTGCTGGAGTTGCAGCCGCAGCTTTTCGTGGAAATGAGCTGGGAACTGGCTGGCGAGAAGGGGATCGAGCCCGGCGACCTGGTCGAAGTACGGAGCGCGCGTGGGGCGGTGACGGCGGTGGCCCTACCCACGGCCCGGTTCAAGCCGTTTACGATTCGCGGCAAGACGGTCCATCATGTCGCCTTGCCCTGGTGCTTCGGCTGGAAGATGCCCGAGGACGGCTCCGGCGGCGACAGCGCCAACCTGTTGACCCCCAACGTCGGGGACGCCAACACGATGATCCCGGAAACGAAGGCCTTCCTGGTGAACATCAACAAGCTGGATGCCCACCAGCGCCCCCAAGGTCGCCTCGTCGCGCGTAGGGAGGACGTACTATGAGTAGGGCTTGCCTGGTCGACACGACGAAGTGCATCGGCTGCCGGGCCTGTCAAGTGGCCTGTAAGGAGTGGAACACGCTGCCGGCGGAAAAGACGACTCGTCAACGAGGCAGCTACCAGAATCCGCCTACGTTGACGGCCGAGAGCTACTGCTTGGTCAAGTTCAATGAGGTGGAAAGCAGGAACGTGCCCGGCGGACTGAAGTGGGTCTTTGTCAAAATGCAGTGCATGCACTGCAACCATCCGAGTTGCGTCTCGGCTTGCCCGGTTACGGCGCTGCGCAAGACTCCGCAGGGACCGGTCGTGTATGAGGCGAGCAGGTGCATCGGCTGCCGGTACTGCATCTGGGCCTGTCCGTTCGGTGTGCCAACCGCAGAGTGGGACAGTCTGGCCCCGCGAATCCGCAAATGCACGTTCTGTATGGATCGGATCGCCGCCGATCTTGTTCCGGCGCGGATTAACGATCAGCCGTTGTCGGATGAGTCCCGTGAGCGTCTCGACGACAGCCGGGGAAACCCCGCGTGTGTCGAAGTGTGCCCCACCAAGGCCCTGCTCTTCGGACAGCGCGACGAGCTGATCGCCGAGGCCTGGCGTCGAATCAAGGCCGCTCCCCGCACCTACGTGCCGCACGTTCATGGTGAGAGAGAAGCGGGCGGAACCGGGTACCTCTATCTGTCGAGCGTACCGTTTGAGAAGCTTGGCTTCCGCACGGACATCGGTGATCGCAGTTACCCGAGTTATGCTGAAGCGGCTCTAGACGCCGTCCCGGGGATGGTTCTTGCCGTGGGTGGACTGTTGGGAGGGCTCAGTTGGCTCCATTGTCGCAGGAACAAGAAGGCGATGGAGGAGCATTCGACGGAACAGGAGTGACTCCGCATGACGGTGCATGCAAGAATCGAAGACCGTATGCTGAAGACGTGGTACGTGCCCGTACTGCTCGTCGTGGCGGCGGGGCTGTGGGCATTCGTCGCCCGGTTCATGTTCGGACTGGGTGCAACGACCAACCTCAGCAACACCTATCCCTGGGGACTATGGATCGTAGTCGACCTGGTGTGGATTGCGTTGGCAGCGGGCGCTTTCGTGACGGCCGGCTTGGCTCATCTAACTGACAACGAAACGTATCACCCGTTGGCCCGCTCGGCCGTGCTCCTGGGTCTGCTAAGCTACGGCTTCGTTGTGGTCACGCTCCTGGCTGACCTGGGCCTGCCGTGGCACGCTTGGCAGATTCTCGTGCAGCAGCCCGAACACTCGGCGATGTTTGAAGTCTCGTGGTGCGTCGGGCTGTACGCCACCGTGCTGGTCTTGGAGTTCGCGCCGGCAGTCCTGGAGCGCTGTGGGTGGACACGACTTGACACGTTTTGGCGAAGGGTGTCGCCGGCCTACATTGTTGCGGCCTTGACG
>JBDRTC010000784.1:0-10124 GCA_043824335.1 Planctomycetota bacterium
CGTGGTCTTTGCGGACGGAAAATACGCCGTTCTCCAAGTGGGAAAAACGTTCGAGGTCCTGGACGTCTCTGATCCCCAGCAATCGCGAAAAGTCGCTGAGCACGAAGTCAAAATCATCTACGGCGATCAGATGTCGCACGGCGACCTCGACGGACGATATGCTTGTGTCTGGGGACACGTGACCGGCATCCGTTGGCTTGACTTCGCCGCATCCGGCAACAAGATCAACACCGGTGTCAATCTGGCGGACCGTTACAGCTTCTTTGCCGGGATCGTCTCCTTGGGGGACCAATTCCTGTGTACCTGCCCCGGCGCCTATCGACTTGCAGGACCGCTCGACACCAACCTGGACACGAAGCCTACCTATCGTTTCGCAAAACATTTCCTCGGCAAGCCAAGTGTATTTGGCAACGGCCTTTTCCTCGCCTCGCGCGTGCAATCGGCAATCGCCATCGTCGATATCACGGATCTGGACCATCCCCAACTCCTCTCCCACTTCCCGACAGCCGGCAATCCCAGCACGGTCGTCGTCCGCAACGAAGCGTTGATCATTCCGGACGGCCATAACGGGCTGCTGGTCTATGATGATTTCATCAACGCCCTTGATCTCAAGGTGGACAAGCAGGCGTTCCTGACGCCCTGATCGATGGCCAGAACCCACCTTCCGGAGAAGGAATACCATGAAAGAGATCAACCGTCGTGAATTCCTGGATCGTTCGAAGAAACGCGTCTTCGGCCTGGCCGCGAGCATGCCGATCCTCGCCGGCTCGACGGTCGCGCATGCGGCCCAGGACGCCCGCAAGCGTCGGCCAACCGTCATGTGCGTCTACTACCCTCACTGGCACAACTACGACCACGGCAGCGCCTGGAAAGGTGAGGGGTGGACCGAGTGGGAGGGCGTGAAGGAGGCAGTTCCCCGCTTTCCCGGCCATCACCAGCCGCTGAAGCCCACGTGGGGCTACTTCGACGAGAGCGATCCGAAGTGGTCGGCTCGCGAGATCGATCTTGCGGCCGACCACGGGATCGACGTCTTCCTGTTCGACTGGTACTGGTACAGCGGCGTCAGGAACATGCAGGAGGCCTTGGAGAAGGGTTTCCTCCGCGCCGAGAATCGCGATCGCATGAAGTTCGCGCTGATGTGGGCCAATCATGACCGGAAAGACCAGTTCTGCCCGGACTTCAATAAGGAGCGAAACGTTTGGTTGCCGTCGCGCCACTCGCCGCGCGACCTTGAGCGTGTGATCGAATACTGCATCGAGCACTATTTCTGCCAGCCCAACCACTGGCGGGTCGACGGCCGCCTGTTCTTCAGCGTTTATCTGGCAACGAAGTTCGTCCAGGAGCTTGGCGGTCCGATAGAAACCCGCAAGCTGTTGGAGAAGATAGACAGCCGGCTGGGCAAGGCGGACCTACCGCCGATGCACTGGAATGGGATGGTGTCGCGTCCTGAGGACGCGGTCGTGGTCAAGGAGGCCGGGTTTCGCAGCACGAGCAAATACAACATGCACGCTGCCAGCAAAGCACGCCCGGATCTCACCGTGAGTTACGAGGACGTCATGGAAGCCCACCGCGAGCACTGGCAGAAGATGAGCACGGCGCCGCTTGTCAACCTGCCCGTCGTGACCGTCGGCTGGGACGCCACCCCCCGCTGCCGCCGGGACGTCCCGTGGCCATTCCCGATCTCACCGTGGGCGAACCGACATGCTTACCCATATTGCCACGTGGTGGTCGGCAACACGCCCGAACGATTCGAGCGGCTCCTGCGCGATGCCGCCGCGCACGTCGAGCAGGATCCTCGCAAACCTTTCGCCGTTCTGCTGAACGCCTGGAACGAATGGACCGAGGGCTGTTACCTGTTGCCCGAAGAGCGGACCGGCACAGCCCGCCTGGAAGCCGTCAGACGGACATTCGGCACCTCAAACCGCTGATGGGTCGCTGCCTGGCCCGTGCTCTGTTAAGTTTGAGTTCTCCGGTTTCGGTAAGTCGATGAACGTCGACTGGGTCCGCGTCTGGCAGCGTCCCGGCAGCACACGGTGAGGGGCGGTCGGAGAATAGCCTGGGGGTGGACCGGTAGCGGCCGGCGACGTCCGGCGGGTAGTCCCAGGGGCTGACGGACCATCTGTCTGTTTTGCAGGGGGGCTGCATGGGCCCTCCGCCGGGCAACCACGCACCGCGGCCTAGGATCCGTCGCGCTGGAGGGGCGGAGCGAAGCTGGGCGATCCCGGCTTCAGGTACGGCTTCAAACCTTCGAATCGGTACTCGATCTCGGCGATGTCCTCCTTGGTCAGCGTCAGCTCTGAAAAGATGGGCGACGCGGGGATGGTTCTGCCCGGCCCATAATGACGCGAGACCATCGTCCGGAACACGCCTCGTTTCTTCCAAAGGTACAACTGGGGACCGCGCAAGCCGCCCGGATGGGTATTGCTGAGGTTCGTCATAAGGATGAACTTGCTGTACGCGTCCCTCAGGGCCGCGGGATCCGAGCCGCTCTGTTGCAGTTCCCAGATACGGGTGAGGACGTCCGCGTACACCGCGCGCTCGGTGATCAGGCCTTCCGTGCCAAGACGCGATTCGTAGAGCCAGCCGAGCCCGCCGCGGGCGCTGAACACGCGGCGGATGGGCGGCCGCGCCGCCAGCAGGGCGCGCGTGCGGGCGATCACCGGATTGGCTTCCTCCTTGACGTAGCCGAAATTCGGAAACTCCTTGGCCAGTTCGATCAGGAGTTGCAGCGAGGGGGACGGCCCCTTGTACGCGACTCCGCCGGTGGTCTGGAGAATCACGGGACGCTTGGTGACGGAGGCGAGCGCGCGCCAGTACCGACGCATGTCGTCCTCTGTCGTGCCCGAGTCCGGCGGTCGCGAGATGATCGCCGCCGGCGCCAGCTTCTCGGCATGCTTCGCGAAGATGAGCATGTCGGCCGTGTCTTTGCCCTGCACGCCGAGGCACAGCACCGTGCGGAGGCCGCGAGCCGTTTTGGCCAGCACCTCCATGCCCTGGAGCTTTTCGTCCGTGGTCAACAGATCGATGCTGTCGCCCGACTGTGGCCAGATCATGCCTGGGCAGCCGCCCCAGTCGACGAAGCGCGTCTGGTTGGCCAGCGCGTCGAAGTCCAGGGCGCCCGATGCCGTGAAGGGTGTCGTCAGAATCGGAAACGGTCCTCGGATCTTCGGGTCCGCGGCGCCCGTGCCGGCGAGCAGGCGCGTTCCGTGCTCGCGCCCCTCGAGGATCGTCCCGGCGATGACGCCCGATGCGCCGGCCATCGCGCCCCTGAGCATCCGTCGTCTCGTGATGTGCCTCTCTGTGGTCATGACGTGCCTTCGCTGATGAGTGATAGAGAATGTGATGTCCGCAGACGGGACTGAGTCTAACAGGGTGAACGAGTGAATCAAAGAGCGTCGGATAGGATGGGAAAGCGGCCCAAAGTGATGCCACAGGTCGTGCTTGTCGACGTAGAAGTACCAGTGCCAACTCTGGCCGCAGCCAGCCGAGCCGGCAAAGAACGGGGCGAACATCAGATCGTGCAATAGCACGCCTTCGTGGTCCTTTTCATAGAGCCTGAACGGACCCGCGTAGCGCGGCTCGACCGCTCCGCATTCGGCCAACAGGATCGGTTTTGCGAGGTTGAAGGCGGCCAACTGGCGGACCGCATCCGCGGCCAGCACGTCCATCGGGCCGTGACACACATCCCACGCCGCTCCCGTGTCGAGATAACGATGGACCTGAGCGAAATCGTTGGCAGGCAGCTGTCCTATCTGGCGGTAAAACGCAAGCGATTGCTTGCGGTCCAAGCTGCCAAGGTTCTGCACCGCCATGTTCTTCGGAAAGATGGCATGCAACTCGGCAAGCATCTCTTCGGTCCACGACAACCAGCCTGTACCTTGCACGGCATTGATCTCGTTCCACAATTCCCAGGCGAAGGCGGAACATGTTTCTTCTCGTATGGCTACTCGAGTCCCTGAACTGCATAAGACACTGCATCTTCATTTCCGCTTGGCTACCAGGTAGCCGAAGCCTTCGAGGTTCAGCAGGGGACCGCTGCCGTCGGTCTCGGCCTTTGCGCCGTCGGCGATCAGCGTGTTGTAGGACCATTGGGTTGTTTCGGGAAACGTGATGCGGACCTTGGTTGAACGATCCGACAGATTCAACACGGACAGGATTTCCTCGCCGGACGCGCGTCTGAGGAAGGAAAGGACCGCATCGGGCTGATCGTTGTCGAGCCAGACGACGGCACCGTGTGTCAGCGCCCGCTCGGCGTGGCGCATCGTGCAGAGCTTTTTGCAGAAGGCCTGGCTCGCCTTGCCCGTCGGCGTGTCGCCGTTGGCCCAGTCGATCGGTGACCGCCCGAAGATGCTGTGGCGGGCGGTGTCGGCTACTTCCTGGCCGTTGTAAATCATCGGCACCCCGTCCAATGTGAACAGCGTAACCAGCGCGCCATGGACGCGCCGGCTTCCCCACGCCTTCTCGATGCGGTTGTTGTAGTCGTCGTTGGCGATGTCGTGGTTATCGATGAACCGGATGAACCGGGCCCCGCCGCGAGGGCGCTCGCCCCGCATCTTCTCCCAATGAGCCCGAAACTTCGCGGCGTTGTCCCACTGGAACCCCCAGCCGTAGTCGAGGTCGAAGGCCTTCAACTGATCCTCGCGCCGCCTCCCCTCGGCCAACATGCAGATATCGGGCCGGCTCTTCTCCAAGCGGTCGCGCGCCGTCTCCCAGAAGTCCAACGGGACACCGTCCGACACGTCGCAGCGGAACCCGTCGGCGCCGAACTCCTTGACCCAGTATTCCATGTTCTTCCAAAGGTACTCGCGGAGTTCGGGATTGGCATGGTTGATGGCCGGAAATCCCCATGCGGCGGTGACGATCTTGCCATCTTTGTCCCGCTTGACGAAGTTCGGATGTTCCTCAAGGAAGACCGCGTTCGGGCCGCAGTGCAGATAAACCATATCCAGCAACACGCGCATGCCGAACTTGTGCGCCTCGGTGATGAACTCCTTCAGGTCATCGTCCGTTCCGTACTCCGCATCGACGTGATAGTAGTCCTTCATCCGATAAGGGTTGCGAGGGTTGTTCATGCCCGACTTCCGCTGCCGCGGGCTCCACGATTCCCTGTTTGGATCGTCGTCCGACACGAAGACGGGACAGAGGTAGACAATGTCGACTCCCATCTCGGCCACTTTCGGCAACCGAGCGGTCGCGGCCTTCAGCGTGCCTTCGGGCGTGAAGGCCCGCGGCTGAATCTGGTACATCACGCCGCCCGTCACCCACTCCGGCGACGGCCGCGCCGGTCGTTCGTTCAGCGGAGTCGCGGCGTCGGCTTGGGCACACGTTGTATTCTGCAGCGCTGCGTTTGACTCAACCGCACAAACAACAAAACCGCAGAGTATCGCGGTGATAAGGCTTCTCATGGAATACTCCTTCTTTCGTCAACCGGCATCGGGGTCTCAACTACGGACCATTTCCGGGTTGCTTATGGCATCGTTAGCGTTTCTTTCGCCGCACCTGAGGATCCGACTGACAGCCGGAACTTCTTCGTCTTACCGTGAGCGGCGACCTCCACTTCGTAGGTTCCGTGAAAACCGCGGAAGTTCACGTTACCCTTGGCATCCGACTCCGCTTCCAGGTTCGTCTTCCAATCGTGGTTAATCAGTTGATCCAGGGCTTTGTAAGCCGGCTTGGGCTGCAAATCATGGTCGGTCAGGCCGCCGCCGGCAACGCCTTCATTGCCATAGGCCGTGCCGTCGCCGAGATTCCACCAGGTGATGCCGGCCATGTTCGGCGACGCAAACCAGAGCCGGTAAGTGTCGCGCACTACACGGCGTTGAATCTCCGGACCATCCTCGCCGGCCGACCCGATGGTGATCTCGGTGACCCACAGCGGCAGGCCGAACTTGGCGAACATTTCGTACGTGTCCAACAGCGTGCCCGGATCGCAACGGTCGCCACCGATGTAACCATCCAGTGATTTCCGGTTGAAGAAGTGAAACTGGAAACCGATGCCCTCGATAGCGACACCGTCGTCGAGCAAGCGAGCACATTGCCTGTAGAACCGGTTCGTTTCGTTGGCGGGCCAGTTGAAGGTGGTCACGTCGTTGATCATTAGCAGGTTTTCCGGACGGAACACTTTCTGCTCTTCGGTGAACGCCCAGGGGACGTAGGGCGGATGATCGCGATTCTCGGCCGAGAACAGGGGGTATTCCGACGAGCAAACCAGCGATTCGTTCACGCCATCCCAGATTGGGATGTCTTTGGCGTAACGGTCGGCTATCTCTTTGAAGCGATTACGGTAAAGGCGTTTGAGCTCGTTCGGATCTTTGGTCATCCACTGAGGATTGTGAGCGCGGCTGTGCCACAACAACGGGTGGCCTTTGAGCGTCAGCCCGTGCTTCTTACCGAACGCGACGACCCGATCCGGCGGCGGGCGGCGCCAGATGTAAGGGCTGCCCTCGGCAAATCGCGGTTTACCCTGCTCCGGTTCGAGGTCGTCCCAGTAGAACGAGGCCGTGGCGAAGTTGAACAGCTTCAGGAAAGCGTCTTCGTAGGCTTTGTTCCTTTCCTTCATCTGCCCCAGCACGAAGATGTTGCAGCCGAAGAGGAACTCGTGCGAATTCTGCGTGATTCTCACATCCGCGCCGGCCACCGGGCGGCCATCGGGATTGACGATTTGCAGCAGGACGTCGCTCTTACGATTCTTCTCGATGCCGTCCTCAATACGTTTCTGGACGGCTGGATCCTCCCAGCGTTTGAGGTAATTGTCGGGTAGTCCGGCGCCGGCGGGCGCGGAAACGGCAATGAGCAGGGCCCACGTAGCCACAACGGTCAAAAAAGTCTTCACGGTTCCTCTCCTTTAGAATAGCGATGTCAGTCGATTGCACAACCAGCCATCGCCCAATGTCCCTGTGCGACTCATCACACCCACCTTCATTTCTCCAGCCAGTACAACTGCGTTTCCATCGGTTCGAAGGTTTCCGTGAACTCGATTACGGGGCTGTCGCTCACCGTTCTGCCCTCGAACAACTCCGTCACCTTTCGCGGTTCGGGCAAACGAAACGTGCGCTGTCCGCCTTGGCCGGAGTGCAAGGCGATCAGTTCATCGTTGGCATAGAAGGTCCCATCCTTGAGCACGTGTGTAATGTGGTCTACCTCGTGCCAGGCCCCCTTGTTGTTGGCAAACAGGGAATCGATGCAATAGAGAAACCCGCCCGTGCCGCCGCCGCGCCGGTTTCTGTAATCGGCCGGTTCGGTATTGTAGCCCAACAACGGCGACTGAAATGTTCGGTCGAACGCGAGGTGCCCTTCGTACAACAGGCGGTGCGAGGCCAGTTCCATGATGTATCCGTGAAAAGTGCCCACCGGCACGCGATCCTGGATGACCCGTTTCGCCTCGGCCGCGAAGTCGAGCATGGCGTCGGCAATCAGCCCGTTGTGGAATCTCCAGTATGCGATCTTGTCCGCGTCCTTCACCGGATCGTAGAACAAATAATGCGAGGTCTTCTCCCGATCCTCCGGAACCTCCAGACCGGGCCGCCCCATCCACTTCGCAAAGGCCGCGTGCTTCAGCGGGCCCGGTTTGCCCCTCTGCCAGTCGTACCATTCGCAGGTGCCGCCGCAGGAGAGTTGATACGTAACGATCTTGTCCTTGTACTTCGACTCCGTGTATTCGAGAAACTTGCGCATGTATCGCTTGGCGTCCCGCTTGAAATCGTCTCGCAACGACACTTCCGCCAAGTGGCAGAAGCTATCCGCCCCGCCGGAACCCGCGGCTCGATGCGGCAAGTTTGCTGCTCCCGGTGTGGTCTCAGCCAGGCGCAGGAAGCTGTCGTCGCCGTGCGATCTGACCCACCAGGCCGGCGTGTTCAGGTCGATCATCACCATCAGCTTCGCCTTGGGATTCCACTTCAACACGTCGCCGATGTGATCGTCGAGAGATTTCCAGTTGTACTCGTTCGGGCCGGTCCAAATCTGAGGGTAGTTCGAGTAGGGCACGTTGAGGCTGCAGATCGTATTCGAAGGGTAGATGAATACGAGTTTCACCCCGGCTTCGGCGAACTGGCGGTTGTACCGTTCCTGCGGCCAGAACGAGCGATAGGCAACCCGCGGAAGGCCCGACATTCTGGTGCTCTGCATGTTAGCTGTCGTGGCCAGTTCTTCGGCGGGCGCAGCCGATCCAACGATCGCGGTAAGCACAATGGTCAGGATTAGACCGTGTACAAGTGGCATCGAATGTCTCCCATTGCTTTGTGATCCGCACATGCGATAGCCGTCGTGCCAGCTTTGGTTCTATATGTACGACGGCCTTTCAAGGCCACTGCCGTCGATTGTCGGGTCGGCCTTGGAGGGCCAACCTGCAAACTCAAGATTGAAACGGGACTGGTACTCGTCGGTCGTCGAGAACCCCAGCAAGCGCCGGTCTTGCGAGGGTGTCAGAGTCGTTTTAGCTTGCCCTCCAATGTCAGTCAGTCTACGGTCTCTCGACATGGTGTTGCAATGACTTATAATGACAGTCTCATGATATATTTGGACAAGCCTTCCGACATCCGAGCGGCCCATGACAAGCCGAACAGCGTTACCAAGATGCGCGGCCGTTTGCATTGATACGCGAGACGGCGCCGGACGCCGTCGGCTGCGCGGTGTGGCCCAGTACGCGCAGCAGCACGGTTACCCGATCTGGTAGCTGTCTTGGGCATCGGCAATGACGATCTGGTTTCCAAGCTGACCTGGCCATCGCTATCCAGCATCAACGTGCCTGCCGAGCGCATCGGCTTCGAAGCAGCCGATATTCTCGATCATGCGATGCGACGTAGGCAGATAAAGAGACCGCAACGGCAGCTTCCTCCAACTGGTGTTACGATGCGCGGGTCGACCGAGGTGCTGGCGGTGCAAGATGGGCTAGTCGAGTCCGCCGCCCAGTATGTTCGTGAACATGCCGGCGACGCGATCGGCGTTGAACATATTGCTCGCGCCGTCGGCGTGTCACGCCGCACGCTCGATCGGCGATTCGCTCAGGCACTCGGTCGATCTGTTCATGAGGAACTCAGCGCCGTTCGAATGCAGAACGCCTGCGTTCTACTGTCCGAAAGCCAGAAAACCGTAGCCAGCATCGCCGCGGCGTGCGGCTTCCGTACGGCGGCCTCGTTCAGTCGGGCGTTCCACCGGAAGACCGGTTGCTGGCCGATCGAGTACCGCAACCGGGTTCGGGGCTAGTGGTGATCCCGGGCCACCCAAACCTTGAAACAGCAACATCGTTCGTGCGCAATTTGGCTTGACGCTCAGCCGAACGCACCGGCCCGCTGTGGACGCTCTCTGAGGCGGCGCCTTTAGCTGGGGCGTAAACGACTTTGGCAGCGGTTACTCATCCGGGAACACGAGACACGGCCGGTGACGAAAGATTCCTTCCAAAATTGAATTCGGCTTAGTCGTGGAGTCAAGTATCGACCGATTAAGAAATGGTCCTGCCCCCCATAAGCGGACCGGCTTAATCGGGGGGAAGTTCCACGTCGGTGGAACACGTTTTCCAGGTGCCCGAATCGCTCCGAGAAACGGAGCGATTTGTCCATGCAAATTCAGGAGCAAGTCTGAGGCAGACGCACGTAAACGGCGCGTAGTTGGACGACCGCGAAGCCACGATCGCGATCCACTGCCATCTCCCCGTTGGCGGGGGTGACGGGCTGGTGGTTCGGAGCTGTCAGACCAGGCTTGTTGGGCGCGTAGATCACATCGACATCGGCATCGAAGCGTTTCTTCCCAACCTGCGGAGGTCGCCCCCTCCTCTGTCTCGAACACCACTCGATTGTGCGCGTCGGTGTTCACGACCGACGTAGGATACGGCAATCTGCCAGTGCATTCGGTAGCGCACCTCCGCGCCTTGAAACGAAGCCAATACCACGCGATCAGTGAGGCCACACCCCATCGGCCGAAGGGTGGGCCCGCATTCTCACGGAGTTGACGTACAGTATGGCACCCCCACAACGGGCGAGGGTCAGCCCAGCAGTCTCGAACTCGTTCGACTATGAAGCCGTGTGTGAATCAAGGTTGGTGTTACACTTTTTTTTCTCCTTCCGATGCGGCGAAGCCACGCGTGTGCTAGACTCGTCGCTGCCTGGTGAAACGGAGTCGGGCTCTGCTGG
>JBDRTC010000785.1:0-4895 GCA_043824335.1 Planctomycetota bacterium
GAGTACAAAGGGCACCCGTTCTACTGGTGGTGTACGAACAGCCCTCTCTTCCGTGCCTATCTCGAAAGCCGGCTGGCGAGCGTGATGAAAGCCGCGCCCGACGGACTGCACATCGACGACTACACCGGCACCGCCGGCACGGTCACCTGGCTGTCCGGCTGCTTCTGCCGGCATTGCACGGCCGGGTTTCGCAAGTATCTGGCCAAGAACGTCTCCAAAGAGAAGCTCTCCGAGCTGGGAATAACCGAGTTGGACACGTTCGACTACCGCCAGTTCCTCCTGGATCGCGGCGTGACGCCGGAGGATTACCAGCGACGCCGCGCCTCGCTCCCCCTGGGCGCCGAGTTCCACGACTTCCACGTCAAGACGAACAACGCCTTCGTGGCCCAATATCGCCGCCGGGCCGAGGAGATTCGAGGGAAACCCCTCACCCTCTGCGTCAACTCGGGGCTCAGCAGCCCGCAAAACCTGGTGATCGCGCCCCACTTGAGCTACTTCTGCTGCGAGGTGCCGCACAACGCGGCCGCCCGGGCGGCCGCCCAGCACCCGATCTACGTCTACAAGCTGGCCGACGGCCTGGACCGCCCCGTCACCTCCACCGCCAGCGGCCAGGACTGGGCTTACGTCAACGAGCACAGTTCTCCCGGTTTGGTCCGCACGTGGATCGCCCTTTCCTACGCCCACGGGCACACGCTCATGGCCCCGCACCGCCAGTGGTGCTACAACAAGGAGAAGGGCACGCACTGGTACACGGGCCCGACCGGGGAGTACGCCTACGTCTACCAGTTCGTCCGCCAAAACGCCCGGCTTTTGGACGACTATGAAGCGCTTTGCCCAGTGGCCGTCGTCTACGACAACGCCGCCCGGCGCAAGGGAAAAGGGAACATCGAGCCGATCGCCGTTGCGCTGGCCGAGAAGAACGTCCCCTTCACCGTGGTGGTTGCGGGCGACGATTGGCTCGACTACCGGCTGGATGGCGAGCGACTGGCACGGTTCGAGGCCGTGGTTGCTACCCAAGACCTCGCCATGGACGAGCCGCAACGGAAGCTCATCGACCAGGCCGAGGCCGACGGCCGGCTGGTCGTATGGCCCGACCCGGAACGGCTGGAAAAGCTCGTGCCGGCGCCGGTTGTCGTCGAGGGCTCGGAGCACGTGGGCGTCGTCCCCCGGGCGATCCCCGGCAACAAGGCCGCGCCCGTGGTGATCCATCTCCTCAACCGCCAATACGACGGCCGGAACGACACGATGGTCCCCCAGAAAAACTTCACGCTGCGTCTCGGGCACGACCTGCTGGGCAAACGCAGCTTCACCAAGGCGACACTTCACGCACCGAACGAGGCCCCGGTGGCAATCCCCCTCAACTCCGACCAAGACCAAACCGCGATTGCAGTCCCCGAACTCAAACTCTGGACGATCCTGGAGCTTGGCGATTAACCACTTTTTCCAAAAAGAAGCCGCTTGCGGCTTCGCCGATTTGACCGAAACGGGACCATTCCCAACCACCCACCTTCCCCGACCAACACTCCCTCAACCCGATGAGGTTCGCAAAATGCGTTGGTATGCTCTCCTCCTGATCTTGAGCCTGACGGTTCTTACCCAAGCCGCCGCCGCGAGCGGCCTGATCTTTGAAATCTCAGACCCCGACGGAGCGGCCGCCCGATCGGCGGCCCCGGTTTCCATTCCGATCGACTTCGGGGAGCTGTTTGGCGACCCGGTTGCCACGCGGGGTTGGCACCTGGAGGAAATCGACGGCGGGGCCGCGGCGGCCGATTCTTCGCCGCCGGTCGCCGCCCAGTTCGAGCCCGACGGGCCGGACTCGAAGCGGGGCACGCTCTGGTGGATCATGCCCAAGGGTCCCGAAGGGAATCGGCGGTTTCGGCTCGCGCTCGTCCGGGGGAAGATTCCGCCGGTTTGGCAAGTGAGCCACGACACGGCCCGCCAGGCGATTGACCTCATCGAGTCGAGTCGGACCGAGCCCGAGCCGGACCGGCGAAGCCTGCCCGTGCTGCGTTACAACATCGGCAACGTTCCCGTGCGCGAGGGCACGCATCCCCATTTCGCCGAGGGCGAAAGCTACGAGCGGGGCGACTACATCCATCCGCTGTTCGGACCCGACGGCGAGGAGGTTACCGAGGACTATCCCCGCGACCATCCGCACCACCGGGGCGTCTGGTGGTCGTGGCCCGTAACGCGATGGGGCGGCGAGATCGGCGACATCTGGGCCGTCGTCCGCGTCTGGTCGCGCCCGGTGGCCGTTCGCCGGCTAGTAGCCGAGCAAGTCATGGCGGTGATCGAGGCCGAGAACGTCTGGAAGTTTGGCAAGGGGGAGACGCCCATCGTCCGCGAAGAAGTGCTGATCCGCGCGTTCCGGCAGACTGACCGATGCCGATTCGTCGACGTGGAGGTGCGGCTCACCGCGTTGGAAGACGATGTCGCCATCGGCGGGCGACCCAAGGCCGGATACGGTGGGTTCTCGCTCCGCGCCGCACCTTGCGAGGATCGCAAGATCACACTCCATACGGACCCCGAAGGCGCCAGCCCGCGCCGCTCCTGGCTCGATTACTCGGGCGCGTTTGCCGGCGGCAAAGGCCCGGCGGGCGTGACGATCTTCGAACATGTGAGTAACCCCGACTATCCCAACCCGCTCCATGAATACGGCGCCTGCAATTGCGTCATGCCGGCCTATCCCGAAAAACGCGAAGTCGTTTTGTCCAAAGAGAAGCCACTCGTGTTGAAGCACCGCCTCTGGATTCACGCCGGCGGTCCCGACGAGAACGCGCTAGCCGACGCGTGGACGAGCTACGCGAATCCACCGCAGGTGACGATCGCAAGAGAACAGTAACCCGATGGAGAGTCGTGTGTAGCCATCAGCTTTCCGCCTACCGCTTCAACAACAACAGCCCATTCCCGCAAACCTGCCGAGGAGGTCATCAACATGTCCGAACCCAACCAGCTTTCACGACGCGACTTCGTAGGCCGCTCGGCCGCTGCCGGGGCGGCCGGGCTTTCCGCCCCCTATTTCGTCTCGGCCAAGGCCCTGGGAGCGGAGGGGAGCCCCGGGGCGAACGACAAGATTCACGTCGGCCTGATCGGCTGCGGCGGCATGGGCCGCGGGAACCTGGGGAACTGCGCCGTCCACAAAGACGTCGCCGTTACCGCCTTGTGCGACGTCCAGCAAGATCGGGTGAACAGCACCTTGGCCCAGTACAAGGAGTCGGCCAAGCCCTACCGCGACTACCGCGAGCTTCTGGCGGCCGACGACGTCGACGCCGTGATCATCGGCACGCCCCCGCACTGGCACTGCCTCGCGGCGATCCATGCCTGCGAGGCCGGCAAAGACATCTACCTCCAGAAGCCGATGACCCTCTACCTGGGCGAGAGCCTGGCCGTGCTCGGCGCGGTCAAAAAGCACAACCGCATCAGCCAGATCGGCACCCAGATTCACGCCGGCGAGAACTACCGCCGCGTAGTCGAGTACGT
Source organism: Planctomycetota bacterium (assembly GCA_043824335.1). Classification (GTDB taxonomy): domain Bacteria; phylum Planctomycetota; class Planctomycetia; order Pirellulales; family Thermoguttaceae; genus JBDRTC01. Next base: position 3,481 of record JBDRTC010000785.1, read on the forward strand.
CCGCTCGGGAAACCTGGGGAAGGTGAGCGTTGTCCGCACGTTCAACGTGATGAACCAGGGTCCCGCGGGAATCGGAAAAGACCCGGGCACCGAGGTTCCCGACGGCGTGGATTGGGAGATGTGGATCGGGCCCGGACCCATGCGCCCCTTCAACCGCATCCTCGCCGCCAACGCCTACAATCACTGCTCGTTCATGGACTATAGCGGCGGCTGGACCCCCGGCATGGCCCCGCACATCACCGACCTGCCCATCTGGGCGTTGGAGCTGGACTACCCGACCACTACGAGTTGCTCCGGCGGCCGATTTGTGATCGACGACGACGGCGACGCGCCCGACGTCCAGGAAATCCTGTGGCAATATCCCAGCATGACCATGACCTGGATGGGCATGCTGGCCAACAGCTACGGCTTCGACTTTCACGGCGACCCGGTTCCCAGGCGGCGGCTGGGAATCTATTTCCACGGCGCGGGCGGCACCATGTTCGCCGACTACGGCATGTTCAAGATCGTGCCGGAGGGCGACCGGATGGAAGGGCTGGAGGTGCCCGAGCCGTCGATCCCCCCTTCACCGGGCCACGAGCGGGAATGGCTCGACTCGATCAAGAGCCGCCAGCAGCCGAGCTGCAGTGTCTTCTACCACACCAAGGTCGACGTGCCGCTGGTCCTGGCCAACCTCTCGCTGAAATTGGGCCGCTCGATCCGCTTCGACCCGGCCACTCGAAAAATCGTCGGCGACGACGAGGCGGCCCGTCTTTCCGTCCCCGAGTACCGGGACCCCTGGAAGTTCCCCAAGGAGTACCTCGAATCGTAGGGCTTCCATCCCATCCTGCCGCTTGCGGCTTCGCCTTCAAGATCAACCTGCAACGGAGCGTCGAACGTCCCCCATCCAAGGAGCGTAGCACGATGTTGGAGTCGAACAAACTCTCACGGCGCGACTTCGTCGAAAGGGCCGCGGTTGCCGGCGCGGTCGCTCCCTACTTTATCTCCGCCAGCGTCCTGGGGCAGGGGGGTAAGCCCGGGGCCAACGACCGGTTGGGGATCGCCCTGATCGGTGGCGGCGGGATGGGCCGCGCGAACCTCGCCAACTGCGCCAAGCACGACGACGTGGCCGTGACCGGCATCTGCGACGTGTGGCGAGAGCGCCGCGACGCACTCGTCGAGCAGTACAAGGGGACCGCCAAGCCCTACCACGACTACCGCGAGCTGCTCGAGCAGGACGACGTCGACGGCGTGATCGTCGCCACGCCCGGCCACTGGCACGCCCTGCAAACGATCCACGCCTGCGAGGCGGGCAAAGACGTCTACGTGCAAAAACCGATGACGCTCCACCTGGCCGAGAGCCTGGCCGTGAAGCGGGCCGCCGAGAAGCACAACACGATCACCCAGGTGGGTACGCAGATTCACGCCTCGGCCAA
>JBDRTC010000786.1:0-11278 GCA_043824335.1 Planctomycetota bacterium
AGGGCGAGATAACCGATTGCCGTGTTCGAGTCGGGGCCGGTACCGTTGCCGAGGGCGCCGTAACCGAGAACCGTGCTGTTTCTCTCCAATCTGGCGTGCCGACCGCCGAACGAGCTGTCGATTTTCCATACGCCGCAGCACATTCGTTGGGTCAGCTCGACGTCGAAAACGTCGGCGTTCAGGTAGAATGCCTCTTCCAGGGTCGGTTCTGCGTTGATCGGCACGGCCGGATCGATCTTGATTTCCCTATTGCCGAAGTGGCCATACTGGAAGCGAATGCCCCAGCCGCAGCGCTGCAATCCTACCCAGGTCCGTAGGCCGGAGCCGAGGCCGGAATGGGAAGAGCCTTCGTAGGTTCGATCCTTGATGCCGTCGGTCAGGATGACTGTTTGGTCTGGTTCGTCAAAGGGCGCAAGAAAGGTGGCTTCCACGCCCGCGACGAGCCCGGCATCGCAAAAAATGGCGCAAGAGTCTCGAACGTCGCACCACAGTTGGTTTGAACGGCCCTCGCCGCACCCCAGTTCACCGAAATCATCGTCGTAGACGCTGGGGTAGCCGGCGTCCGGCACGATCTCGTGCGGCTGGGAACCCTCTGCCCGATATGCCGGTAACGCATCGGGTTGGGGCGTCCGTATTTCCTCTTGGACGGAAGCCCACGCAGCCAAGGGGACCGCATCGTTGCCGGGCGGCACCATAGCGGCCTGGTCGCCATCGGGAACAGGCGACCCTTCTCCGGCACGAGCCAACGCCTGCGAGTCTCGGTCACGAATCGCGGTGTCTGGCTGAGAAGGCGCCATCCGTAGCGTCGATTCGAGCAGACTTGAAAACTCATCTCCAGCAGCAACTGCTCCTGGTAACAGGCTCATCAAACAAGTGCCGATTGCTACGGCGCACAGTTTTCCCCATCTCATCGCGTCCCCCCCAGTTACATCGGTGACAGAACGAGCATTCAGGCCACGACCCCAAGCGGCCACCCCCTGGCTAGGGCCTCTATTAACCACTCATATTGGCGGCACATGAATCGCACAACCATCACAACCGTCAAATAGTGTCTGAAGTGCAATATCGGCCCATCTTTCCGCAGCACTAAAGTCGTTCTTGTCGCTTTCTTCTCGCTTAGTGCCGCTTCCACTGGAGTGGTTTCCATTCTTCCATGAGGGACGGCGGATCGTGCATCGAGACGGCCACGTCGAGGTGGCCAAGGCGTATTACTCAGTGCCGCCAGAGTACCTGGGTCGCACGCTCTGGGTGCGATGGGACCTGCGGCTGGTTCGAATCTTCAATAGCCGCATGGAGCAGATCGCCGTGCACGTGCGGCAGGAGCCAGGCCACTTCAGCACGCAAAACCAGCACATCGCCTCGGAGAAACGTAGCGGCGTGGAGCGTGGAGCCGTGTACTTGTTGAGCCGTGCCCGGCTGATCGGCGAGCACTCGGCCCGCTGGGCCGAGGCCATGATTCAGGCCCGGGGTGGGGAGGAAAGCTAAACCGTCCCATTTCCCGAAGCGCGGCAACTTCCACGATGGTCACATATCGGCCGTAATGTGCGAAAGCCAACCGCCTGCCGTCTGAACTGACCGCCACCCGCAGGATCGACCCGTGGTCCACTTCGGGTGTCTTCCTTTCTTGCCCCGCAACGATATCCCAGAAACGCACAATCCTTTCCCCGTCCACACTGGTGTTGCCAAAGGCCAACGACTTGCCATCCGGACTCAGCGCCATCGGTCCCGCCAGTGGGATCGAAGGCCCCACTTGTTTCCCGGAGGCTACGTCCCATACCTTCGTCTGGTAGTCCTGGCCGCTGGACATGAGTGTGTTGCCAGTGGGGTCGAATATGACCGAGTAGACACGGTCCGCGTGCGCCTCGATGGTCCGAAGTTCCTCGCCTGTCAGTACGTTCCAGAGTTTGACGGTGGGGTAATCAAAGCTCCAGGTTGCCAGTGTCTTGCCGTCCGGGCTTAAGCAGGCGGCAGACTTGGACTGCACGGTCAGCTGGTGTAGCTGCCGCCCGGTTGAGATCGCCGTCCAGATAGAGCGAGAGCTCCTCACGATTAGGGCAGTCAGGATGCGACATCGAGTACCCTTTCCAGACGAAGATAACGCGCGACTGTAACCGAGCAGCTGGTTTCTCCGGCCTTGTGCCTGCCAGTCGCTCTCTATCTTATAAGCGGGCGCATTGGACAGGTTGTACGGACCGGCCGTCTATCGTTGGGCACGGCAAGCGGGTCTGCAAGCCAGCGATGCGGCGGATGTGGTGCAGGAGGTGTTCACCAACGTCGCCGCAGATATCGCGACTTTTCGGCGCGATCTGGCCAGCATCCCCGAGCATCGGTTCACCAAGGTCCACTGATGTGGATCAGCTGGACAATCCAGTCTGGCCAAGCCCGATCGAGGCGGATTCGGCGCCCCGAGAACCCAGCCTTTGATGGAACGAGCCGTTGACCTCGACGGAAAGGAAGACTATGGATCGCACATCGGTGAACTTCTACGACGCTACTCGCTCTTGACTCCTCGGCTCAACAGGTCGGTGATGCCGTGCTCGCGTCGATGCGGGGCGCACGTGATGGACTGACTCGAAGTAAAGACTTAGTGACCGTGCAAATGCTGAACTTGTAGGCGAATGATGGTAGAATCCACAAAAGACGGCTCGTTGCAGCGAGGATGCGCCCCGGGTGTGGCTGTCGCTTGATGGCCGATACGCAAAGGCATTCACGAACTGAATGTCAGCAGGTCACAAGACGCGCCCTGGCGGAGTTGGGCAGCGACGGGCGAAGTAGCGGCTGCGTTCGTCTGGCGGGACGGGTGTGCGCCGAGCCGGCGACGATCTTGGACCTGCACCCGACGCTGGCGGCGCTGGCTGGGGCATCGATGCCGAACGATCGGATCATCGACGGCCGGGAATACGGTTGTCGGGCGGTTTTTGCGAGCTATAGTAGGTCTCGTCCGCGTGCGCCGGCCGCGGACTTCACCCGAGCCCTGGCCGAAGAGGAGGATGGTTCATGAGACTTGCGGCCGTTGCGGCGTGCGTTGCCCTGTTGCTCGTCGCGTCGCGCGCGACGGGGTTGACTCTTTGCCGAGAGGGCAGGTCCGGCTACGTGATCGTCTTACCCGACCGGGCCGAGGTGTGGGAGCAGACCGCCGCCCGCGAATTGCAGGACCACTTGGAACAGGTCACTGGGGCGAAGCTGCCCATTCGTCGAGAGAAAGAAGTGGAGGAGGGTGCGCCCCAAATCCTCGTGGGCGCGTCGGATCGCGGGAAGCAACTCCTGGCGGACGCCGGGGCGGCCGATCCCGGCCCCGACGGCATTTGCCTTAAGACCGTGGGCGACGTGCTGGTGCTGACCGGGCCCCCGCCGCGGGGCGCGCTTTACGCCATGTACACGTTCCTCGAAGACGTGGTCGGGTGCCGGTGGTGGACGTCGACGGAAGCGAGCATCCCCAAGCGTCCGACGCTCGTGATCCCCGACCTTAACACGGTCCATGCGTCTCCCTTGGTCTCCCGCGAAACGTTCTACCGCGACGCCTTCAACTGCCCCTTCGCCGTCCGGCTCAAGTTGAACGGGCACTTCATGCAAATTCCGCCGGAGTACGGCGGCAACGTGAGGATCACCGGATGGTGCCACACCTTCTTCCAGATCCTGCCGCCGTCGGCGTACTTCGCCGAACATCCAGACTGGTATTCCGAAATCGAGGGGAAACGATCCGCCGATCACACGCAACTCTGCCTGGCCAACCGGGCAATGCGAGAAGAATTCGTCCGGGTAGCACTCGAACGGCTCCGCGCCGAACAAGATCCGAAGATCCTATCCGTGAGCCAGAACGACTGGGGCGGACGGTGCCAATGCGCCGACTGCAAGGCCCTCGAAGAGCGCGAGGAGTCGCCCTCGGGGCCGCTGGTCCAGTTCGTCAACGCCGTCGCGGAGCGGATCGAAAAGGAGTTCCCCGAGGTGCTCGTCGAGACGCTCGCCTACCAGTACACGCGGCGACCGCCAAAACACGTGAAGCCGCGGCACAACGTGCTGATTCGGCTGTGCAGCATCGAGTGCTCGTTCTCCCAGCCGTTGGCAGCGGGGCCGCACAACGAGAAGTTCCGTGAAGACGTGAGAGGGTGGAGCGCGATCGCGCCGCAGCTTTACGTGTGGAATTACGTGACGAATTTCAGCAATTTCCTCCTGCCGCACCCCAACATGCGCGCGCTGGCCGAGGACGTGCGTTTCCTCGTCGCGAACAAGACGCTGGGACTCTTCGAGCAGGGCGACGCCTACAGCACCACCGGCGACTTCATTCGGCTGCGGACCTGGGTGTTGGCACATCTGTTGTGGGACCCGTCGCGGGACCAAGCGGCGCTCATCCGCGAGTTTGCGGAAGGCTACTACGGACCGGCGGCGCCCTATCTCCTCCAGTATCTCGATCTGGCGCACGACGCGGTCGAGGAGTCGGGCGCATACCTCCGCTGCTTCACGGCCGACACGTCGTCGTGGCTGACGCTCGACGTGCTCAACCGGGCGACCCGCCTGTTCGATCAGGCCGCGGCGGCCGTCGCCGACGATCCGGTCCTCGCCCGGCGCGTGGACCGCGAACGCCTGCCGCTGGATCACGTCTGGCTCAACCGCTACCACGCGCTTGCGCGCGAGGCAAAGCAGAACAAGAGCGAATTCCTGGGGCCGGAAGACCCGGTCGCCGCCTGCCGGGAGTGGATCGAGAAGAACGGGGAGTTCGACAATCGCTTTTACGGCGAGCAGCGTCCGTTCGACCAGTACGCCGAGAACCTCGCCCGCCGTTTTCGCCCGCCCGCCCCGCCGCCCGACTTGTGCAAAGGCCTTCCGGAAGACGAGTGGATCGACGTTCAGGACAACCAGTTCGAACTTCACGGTCTCGGTGCCTGGGCTGCCTGGGTCGACGACGAGACGGCCTCCGACAAAGGGGCGGCCCGCATGCCCGGCAACCACGTCCAGTGGGCCGTTCAGTATCCTCTCGATGTGCCGGACGAGGGGCCCTGGCGCTGCTACGTGTTCGCCCGGTGCGACGCGAAGGCCAAGCGAGGGCGCGGCGCGCAGATCGGTATTTACGACAGCGACGGCGAAAAGACGATCGGCAGGCGCGACGCTGCGATCGAAGAGTTGGCCGGGAAGGAGTATGTGCCGATGGATCTGGGCGTCCATGTGCTGCGTCCGGCGATGTACGTCTGGATAGCGCCCTGGAACAACCCGGAGGAGGTCGAGGCCGTCTACGTCGACCGCGTCGTGCTCGTGCGCCAGCGTCGACAGGTCCCACCATGATGCTCTCGAAGATCCGGATTCACTCCGGGACCAATTCCTTGGCGAGAACGGCCAGCCTCACGGCGCGTACCTTCCGATAGACGTGCTTGGGCGGTCGGCGGATGCCGTCTACCGTGAGCAGGTCGCGATCGACGGAGATGCCGAAGTGCTGCTGGTTGGCTTCAAGGTAGGGGAGGATCAACTTCCAGTCTTGGTGCGTAAGCTCCGAGAACTCTCCGCCGTTGAGCTGATCCGGCACGAGCTTGCGATACGGGTCGCGAACGAAGATGGCGCCTCCCGAGGCCAGCGAGAAGAGGTTGGACCCCGGGTAAGGGGTCTGTTGGGCGTGAACACGGCCCTGGTGGTCGAATTCGACACCGTTTAGGACCACAAAGCCGCCACCATGATGTGGATCGCCGGCCATGAAGGACTCAGCGAGGTAGTCGAGACAGGTACCGTTGATCACGACTCGTGGTCTGCCGGCGGCGTTGATCAGCGGCCGGCCAGCCGCGTTGCCCATGACGTAGACTTCGCCACCCTTCGCCCCGTACATGAACGTCTGCCCGACGTCGCCGTAGATGACGAACGTGCCGCGATTCATGATCTGGCCGAGCTGGTCCTGGGCGCTGCCGTGCACGTGGACCTGCATGCCGTCGATGCCCGAGGCCAGGTAGTCGCCGGAGTTGCCGAAGACGTCGATGTGCACGTCGTCGGTGTGAGGGCCGAAGCCGCAGCCCGTGAAGCGCTGACCCTTCAGTCCGTAAACGATGAAGCGTTTCCAGCCGAGCTGGTATGCGCGGACCGTCAGCCGTGCTTCGGAATCCTCGCCCTCCGGGGGAAAGTCCCGTGCGAAGATGATCAGCGTGGTTTCCTCTTCTTGGGGCGGTCTGAGGCCCTCTCGCGTGCTCCAATCGATGCGCCGGACGCGGCCGGGTCCCCGTTCAACAATGGGGGGCGCCGAATCGAAAACGGAGTCGATCGCTTCGCGGACGATCTGAAGCACGGCGCTTCGCTTCATCGAGCCGCAGTCGTAACGCCGGTCGTTGAGCATCGCCAGCAGGCCGACGGCCCATTCGAAGCCATTGGGTTCGCGTCGCGCGGCGTGTTGAATCTCCCGGATGAACCATCGAAGTCGGGCGAAATCCCAAGATGCGATCAAGGCCGCGGCCTGGCCGAAGAATTCGGCCGCGCGGCCCTGGGACAGAGCGTGTCGGATCTGTTCGGCCAGTTCCTCGCCTTCGTCGGGGACGGTGGGGTCGGCTTCGGGCCGGACGGCCCACTCGCCCGGAGGACAGGTGATGGGGTTGCCGAACTTGTCCGTGCAGGCGACGGTGCTGTGGCCGTTGTTTCGGCTGACGGTGAAGACGAACGCGCCGCCGTCGGTATGGCTTCCGCCGCGGGCGTTCCAGTAGACGTCGGCAACCGGGCGAAAACGCGAGTCCTCTGCTGCCAGCGAGTGAAGCGTGGCGTCGATTGCGTGCTTCTCAGAGGCGATCAGCCCGATCGTTGCCCCTCCCTCCTGAAAGGCGAACACCTGCGGCCGCAACATCGACGTATCGGTGATGCCCAGCAACTGGCACTGGTTCACGTCGGGATCGGTGCGGGCAATGATGAAGAACCACGGCCCGTCCGGAGAACCGTGCATGTGCAGCGCTTGGATCGCCTTGTAGGCTCTCTTCTTCTTTTCCGGCAGACGGTCGAAGTCCAGCTCGGTGGTTGGTGCCAGGGCCTCGATGACGTGTTCAACCGGGTAGCCGTAGGTGCGGCGCCAGAGGTCGAAAAGAAGCACCGAGACCTCGGTGTCCGTAAGAAACAGCGGCACGATGTTGTGCTGACGGAGGTACTCGGAGATGCTGAAATAGTTGGCGAAGTCTCCGTTGTGAACCAGAGCTTCATTCATTCCGACAAACGGGTGTGCCCCGGCGGGGTGCCAGACCCGCCCCTTGGTCGGATATCTCTGGTGTGCGATCCACACCTGGGCCTGGAAGTCTTCCAGGCCGTAGTATTGCACGACCTGTTCCGCGTATCCAACGATCTTGAAGACCAGCAGGTTCCGTGCGTGCGAGAGCACGAAGCACCGCTTCTCACCCAGCGACGAATAGAAGCTCCGGTTCAAGCGGAAGCTGTTCTGGTAGATCAGCTCGTCTTCGACGTCCCGTGGCGGCGCGTCCGTCAAACCGTGGTCTTCGGCAAACCGAGACAACGACTCGTCTCTGGCGTGAACGAAGTAGCGGACCACGTCGGGAGGACGAACCTCCAGCCCGAAATCTCGATAGTCGGCCGCCGGCTCCAGCCGCGTCTTGTGGTCTATCTTCAACTGCGGAGAAATGAAGCCCTCTTCCACCTCACGCTCGGCTTTGGGATCGAGCAGGGCAATCTGGAGGATATAGTCATCGCGCAAGGTGGCTGCGTCGACTCCCAACTGTTCGGGGGTGAAGCACGCGGCGGCGATCCCTCCGCCCTTGCCGTTTCCCCGGTTGTGCATCTGGATCGAGGGCTCAAAGATGTGGCGACCGCACACCGGCACGCTGGCGGCAAACCCCACTACGCCGCAGCCTCCCTCCTGGACTGCTTTCGCCGGCCGCGGTGACGGGTCGGCCGTCAACCAGCTCCGCGAGGCGACCACACGTTCGACCCATCCGCTCGTCCCACGGCCGGCTTTCACGTTGCCTCCTCCATTTCCAAGGCCACGTCGGCCCCGGGCAGGGGCGGTCCGGTGGATGCCTTGTTGTCATAATCCAAATGCACCAGCAGGTCGGTTCTTCCCACTAACTCCCTTACGTTGCTCAGGCCGAGGCGCCAGAGGATGTTCTGGAGTTGAACCGCCCAGGAATGGAAGAGGTTAACCAGTCGCTGGGTGGCCCAGTCGAGATCGAGATTGACCGAGAGTTGGGGGTCGGTGGTGGCGATGCCTCGCGGGCAACCACGCCCGCTCTCGCACACGCCGCATCGGATGCACTCCAGGGCGACGAGTTCGGCAGCCCCAATCACCACGCCGTCTGCCCCCAACGCTATTACCTTGGCCACGTCCCAGGCCGTGCGCAAACCTCCGGACGCAATCAGGGTTATCTCGTCCCGGATACCTTCCTCCTGAAGGGAACGGTGCACCTTGGGAATGGCGTACTCAATGGGCATGGCAATGTTCTTCTTGGCGATGTCGGGAGCGGCGCCCGTGCCCCCGTAGCCGCCATCCAAGTGAACGACGTGCGCACCGGCGTAGTAGCTCCCCACCGCCACCATGTCCACGTCGCTGGGAGTAGAGACCTTCACGGACACCAGGGCCTTGGGATTGACGTGCTTGATCCAGTCTACGTGCTTCTTATGATCCTCGACCGAATAGACGGAATGAAACGGGAAGGGAGAGAACAGGGCGCTCCCTTCAACCACCTCCCGCATCCGGGCGACGGCGGGAGTCACCTTGTCTCCCAAGAGGTGCCCGCCCAGGCCGGGCTTGGCGCCCTGGGCGTACTTGAACTCCACTATCCGGACCCGCTGAATGGTCTCCTCTTTCACGCCAAACAGCCCCGTGGCAACCTGGGTGATCACATGGTCGTCGTACTCCTCGAGTTCTTTGGGATAACCTCCTTCACCGGTACACGTGAAGGAGTTGAACGCGCGATAGGCGCGGGCTCTGGCCAGCATGGTGACCAAGCTGATGGACCCGAAGCTCATGCCCCCGCCGTAGATGGGAAGACCTATGGTTACCTTTGGTCTGCCGTCATCACGGCGGTTGAGAGGAAGGCTCAGGTCAATCTCCGCCGGTTTGAGGGCCGTATTAGGAGGTTCGCCGGGAAAGACGAACCGAATGTGGTCGAAACCGCCCCCGGAGGCGCCGATCTTGTATTCGATTTCTTGCTCCGGGGGGCGACCGGTTTCGGCCTGCACCCACGTGGCCAACAGAAGGTCGGCAGTCCAACGATGGCTGCCGAACGTTTTCCACGAGGGATCGGGTCCGACCCGGATCGCCCCGACCGGGCAGTGATCCGCGCAGAGCAGTCCTTCGGCCCGGCAGATACCCGCACCGCGACAAAGGTGCGACTTGGGTGCGAGCATCCTACGGCCGGCTTTCTTGTGGGCGCCGTAAAGACAGATTTCGGCGCACTTTCCGCAGGCAATGCAGGCGGACGTTCGCACCACCTTGAACTTGCCCAAGCGGTTGCGGAACCGTGAGGGACTCGGCGAAACCAGTTGCTCAGCGGCGGGATGAGCTTTCCGGGCCGCGGGCGGTTCCGTTTCGTCGTCTGCGGACTCCTCCGGACGGCTCTTGAGCGAATCAGCCAACGAGCGAGTTCTCTTTCCGAAAATGGGGGCGTAGCTCTCACGCTCCAGGTCCTCGAAGAACATGGCGCGGCCAAGCTCTCCGCGCAGCCGGCGAACCTCCCGAAGCCCCATGGCACCCAGAACCTCGATCATTTGGGCGTGCCAGGAGCCGAGCAGATTGACGATCCGCTGGGTTCCCCAGTTCACGGGAAGGCGGTCGATTGCCACGGGACAGGCGATTCTACCGCTGCAATCCCGGCAGACGCGGCATTCGAGAGCTACCAGGAGAGCCAAGTCGATTCCCACTCCGTCGGCTCCGCAAACGATCATCTTGGCCGCATGCTCGGCCATGGCAATCCCTCCGGAGACGACGATCGAAAGCTGTTCTCGCACTGCATCGTCGACGAGTCGGAGGTGCACTTCCTTGATTAGTTCCGTTGCGAAGTCGCCTTGCCTTTTACCCAGTCCTCGTCCTCGGTAGTCCGCCTGGAAGTGGAGGATTTCGGCTCCTGCGGCGGCGAGCTTCGCGGCTCGTTCGGAGGCATGTTCATCCAGAGGCACGCGGACGGAGGCGATGAGGTCCGTCCGGGAGGACTTCGCCATCTCGACAGAACGAAGAACCTCGTCGGAATACGCCATCTCGGCGATGGGAATCTCCCCCAGCCCGGCCGGATCGTCCACTTGGGGATCGAACTTGACGATCAGATGTCTCCGGTGATCGATCAGCGGACCTGCGGCCTCTTGAAAGGATGCCACGGCGAGCGTCTGCAACTCACCGGCGGCCTGAGCGATGGCTTCGCGGGTGGGTTTGCCGACGAAGCCGAACGGGGGGATGTCAAGCACGATCGGGATAGGTAGCTCCACCAGCGCGGGCATCTCGGTGACGAGGTTACCTTCCCGGTCGAATTCCAAACGGCGAGGACGCCTTCCCAGCTCGACCACGGTGCTGATGTATTCGCGACCGTGGATGCCGTCCCTGGTGGGCCGGACGATCTCGGACATATCGGTCCACATCTCGTCGAAGCCAGGCGCAGCGAAGGGGCCGTCGTAACCTGCACCTGATACGGGGATCCGGCCGGTCGCTGCCTGCCTCCAGATGCTGGCGATCAGATCCGGCTTCCAGTAGTCGTCTCCCATCCGCTCGAATTGCGGATTGCGTGCGCGAGAAAGGATGTTCTTCTTGCATTCCTGAACGCAGCGCATACAACGGATGCACGTGACGTCTGCGGTGTCAACGATCTGGTGCGGATCGAACGTGCGTTTCTGATAAACCTCGTAAACGCACGAGTCGCGTTTGACACAGCGAAGGCAGCCGAGACATCCTTCAAACTCGACGGCGCTGAACTTCGGGATGGGGGCGAATCTTGGGGGGGCGTCGTCGGTCTCTACGTGGTATTTCGTCGGCGTCTTCCGTTGTCGATTTAGCATATGGCTGTCTCGCTTGGCACGATTAGTGTTGCGGGACCGTCGGCCTGGGTAAGAGACCCGCACGCTCCGCCACCTCTCGGAGCAGCTCTTCCGACCCGATGGCCTGAAGGTGCACGCCTCTGATACCGCGCATTTGCCTGATGGCGTCGATCAGCTCGACGCTGATCTTGAGCCCCTCTTCCCGAGCGTCCGGGGCTGATGTCATGCGTTTGATCAGGTCGTCGGGCACCGTCACGCCCGGCACGTTGGCATTCACGTATTCCAGCATTCTCGCCGAGCGGGGGATGATGATGCCTGCAAGAACTGCCACCTCCTCAGTGAGACCCATCTCAGC
>JBDRTC010000787.1:0-20539 GCA_043824335.1 Planctomycetota bacterium
GTCAGCGGGACTTGCCGGTGGTGGGCCTGCAGTTTCATCCGGAATCGATCCTCACGGAGACCGGCTATCCGCTGTTGGCCGGATTCCTGCGCCTGGCCGGACTGCCCGTGCCGTCGAGCGTGCCGGATATCCAGGGCGAGCTTCACCAGCCCGTGCGGCCCGCGCACACAGGGAGAAGGCAAAGGCATTCGGAACCGTCGAGAAGTTCCTCCCCCAAGCCGGCGATGCCCTAAGGGGATCGTCGAGGAAATCCCGGGGGGGCCAATTTGCCAAACCCAAGAGGTCGGCCGACACCGCGCATGCCGGCCGGCACAGCCGGCCCTACCGGGCGGCGTTCTCCGGGGTCTTCTCGGACACCGGCTTGAGCTGAAATTGCAGACCGATCGCGCCGCCGCCTTCGGTCAGATCGAAATTCACTTTCAGGAGGCCGCTGGTGCGATGGAACTCACCGGTCACCGTGCCGGCGGCCCGGCGGCCCACGTTGCCGCCCCGGAAGACCGTCTCTTGGAACGTGAGCGTCTCCGGCACGCCAAACACGTGCGATGCCTCGGGAAAAGCGAGTGAGGAAAGCGGCTCCATCCGCCTCACCTGGAGTTGCCCGTTGATGGTGTCGATGACCTGCGTGCGGGACTCGCGGATTGCCCGCGCGTTCTCCGACCAGATCGCGTAGCCGAAATAGGACCCCCCAACGATGCTGACCACCGCGACAATCGTGACGACCACCGCCATGGTTTTGCCCAACGCTCTTTTCAGGCTGTAAAACCATCCGATCCCGTGGCGGCGGCGATAGTCGCGATCGGCGTCCTTGATCGCATTCTGCCACATCGTCACCTTCTCTTGCTCGCCCTTCTTCTCTCGTTTCTGCCTCTTCGCCTGCGCGACCGCCAGCTTTTGCCTCACCGCCGGAGGCAAGGCCTCGGTTCTGGGCGGCACGACGGGGCCGGCGGCGGTGGGGCCGGCTTGCGAGTTGAGCGTGTCGGCCATGGTGGGGACACTTGGGATGCCCTTTGCAGCGGAGACGCGCGCTCCGGTGGGGCATTTCTCCAACTCGCTAATGACCTCGGTCATCGACTGGGGCCGCTTCTCCGGCTGCTTGGCCACCATGTTTCTAAAGACGACGTCCAAGAGAACGGGCACGTCTTGGCGCGTGCCGCGCAGCGACGGAATCGGATGCTCGCGATGGGCCAGGATCTTGGCCACCAGCGTGTCGCCCTCGTACATCGGCTTGCCCGTCAAGAGCCAAAAGAGCATGCAGCCGAGGCTGTAGACGTCGGACCGGGCATCGGCGTTCTTGGTGTTCAACCCCTGTTCGGGCGACATGTAGTCGACCGTTCCCATCACCGCCCCTTCCTGGGTTAGCGCGCCGTCGGCCGTGGCGTCGGTCAATCCGGGGTCTTCCATGATTCGGGCGATGCCCATGTCGAGGATTTTCACCGTTCCGCTGTTATCCAAAAGCAGATTGGCGGGCTTGATGTCGCGGTGGATGATGTTCTGGGCGTGGGCATACTCCAATCCCGTGGCCACTTGCAGGGTGAAATCGATCGCCTTCGCCACTGGGAGCGGCCCTTCTTTCTGGACCACGGTGGCCAGGTCTCTCCCGCCCACGTATTCCATCACCAGGAAGTGGACCCCGTCGGCCTCGTCGGCGTCGTAGGCCGTGACGATGTTCGGGTGGGAGAGCCGGGCGGCCGCTTTCACCTCTTGCTGAAAGCGTTTGACCGATTCCGGCGACTTCGTGGCGGCCGCCGGCAAGACCTTCAGGGCGACGAGGCGTTCCATGCGTCGGTGCCGGGCCCGGAAGACCTGACCCATGCCGCCTTCGCCCAGCTTGTCGAGAATGACGTAGTTGCCCATCACCAGGCGCCCGGCTTTCCCGTCGTAGACGGCCTGGGCCTGGAACTTGGTGAGCCTATTGTAGCGAAGCATCTCCTGGGCAAGCGCTCGGGCGTCCTCCGGTTGTCGGTCCGAAGGAAGCCCGCGGAGAAACGCATCGATCTCGTCGGCGGTCATCAAACCGCAGTCGGAGAGGGAACAGACGAACTGCTCGAGCGTCACGGCCATGAATTCGTCCCGGCGTCTTTCCTCAACTGCTGGTCTGATTGACGCCGGTGCGGCGCATCTTGCCCCGGGCGCGGCTGAGGATCGGTCCGATACTGTTTTCCGAAACGCCTATCGCCTCACTGATCTCCTGGTAGCTCTTGCCTTCCAGGTGGTACATCCGCACAACCCGGGATTCCCCTTCGCCCAAGCCGCGCAGCAATCGCTCGACCTCCTCGCGATCGCTGATCCGTTGTTCGGGCCGGGGTCTGGCGTCGGCCACGTCCTGCGCCGATGAGGCCGATGCATGGTCTCGGATCGGAGCCGAGAGCCTCCTTTGCATCATTCTCTTGACCACGATCCGCCGGGTCACGACCGTCAGATAGGTCGCTAGGCTGCTTTGCCCGCGAAAACGGCGAAGGAGTGCAAAATCGTCCTTGATGACGTTGAGGAAGACTTCCGAACACAGGTCGTCGCGATCCTCGGGACTCAGCCGCACACTTCGCGCCTGGGCCGTGTGGCTCACCACATGGATGACCAGGCCCATGAAGCGGTCGACGAAGTCTTCCCAGGCCCTCGTCTTGCGCTCCAGACACCGCTCAAGCAGATGGCGATCAATTTCCGAGAGTGCCACGGCGCCTCTCCCGCTAGTCTCGGCAGAACCCGCTGAGAAAGAATCGTATGACGAAAAGGCCGACCGCAAACCGTCCGGTCGGGTGGGTCCTAAGCCCCAATCCACCACGTTGATTGTAAACGCCAAGTGCAAACAAAGCAAGTCGAACGTTAGCCAAAAGGTGGTAGCCGCGCACGTTACCCAGATTCACGCGATTGGTGAACTTCTCAGCACAGTTCGGCCCAGAGAAACGGAGGGGGCCTGAATGCCACAAGTCACTATAGAAAAAAGACTTATGGAAATGCGTGCCGAGAGAGGGGCCTTCAGCGACCCTGGCAGGATGGCAATGGCGGGGTGGTCCGGCAGGGCCTCTGCCGGACACTGTGTCACGGGAGGGAGAAGGTTTGACGGACCACTTGGCATCAGACGCCCACTTCCCAGCAAGCGCCTTCCAACCACGTTTTCCAGCTTTCGTACTTGGGGTTGCCCAGCTTGAGCATCAACAGCGGGCTCCGCTTCGGCCGGACCGGCTTGCAGTCGAGCTTCATGTGGGCTTCCCTGGGCGTGCGCCCGCCTTTTCTGACGTTGCACCCCAGGCAGGCGCAAACCACGTTGTCCCAAGTGGTTTGCCCCCCGCGGCTGCGAGGGATCACGTGGTCCATGCTCAACTGGCTGGTGGGCATGCGCCGACCGCAATATTGGCATCGATGCCCGTCCCGCGCCAAGACCGTGTGGCGATTCAGCCGCAACGACCGCCTGGGCAACCGGTCATACATCAGCAGGCGGATGACCCGCGGCACCTGGATCTCGAAATTGACCGCCCTGATCCAGTCCTCCTCGGATCGCTTCAGATCGGCCCTGAGTTCGCTGATCTCGCGCCAACCCTCGAAATCGTAGTTGGCGAATTGCCCGTCCTCCAGATGGATCACCTCGGCCGTTTCCCGGCACAGAAGGCCGAATGCCCGACGAACCCCCACGACGTGGACGGCGATGTAAAGCCGGTTGAGCACCAGGACACTGGCGGCCAGCGGATCGGATCGGTCGGCACTCGCCATGAGCATAGGGCAGTCTCCCAGGCAACCCCTCCGCCGGCCTCCAAGAGCGTGCGTCAAACGAACTCATGGCAACCCGAATCCGGGTCTTCCAACGAAATCCGCCCCGAAGTGGACTCGCAGCCTATTCTCGAATCACCGGCCATTATAGTCCGTCCCTACAGCCAATGCCAGGGGCAGGCAATAACCCGGCTTTCGGTGGGCCGGGGCCCCTCGACAAGGGCAGAAAAAGCCGCGAATGTGGCTCGGAAACCGGGCGAGGTCCCGGGGCCTCTGGCGAGACTGGCTCGGTGGGAAACCTGACCTCCGTGCTGGAGTCTCGAAAAACCGTGACCTCGGCCGCTCTCGGGGGGCAGCCGTGACCCGCGTCCCGACCGCCCCCAAGCGGCCTTCGCACCGATCCAGCAGGCAAGCGACGGCTTGTCAAGTCGAATTCTCAGCCGCCTGCCGAAAAAGCCGTGGAGAGGAAAAAATGGCCAAGAACGCCTTGCCACGCTTCAGGTACTATCGCTAGTATGAAGGCGTTCGGAATGTCTTCAACCATTCATGGGTCGGGACTCACCGACAGCATTTGGGGAGCGGGTGCATGATTAGATTCTTCTGTGATATGTGTAAACGGGACATCGATCCCCGGGAAGACCTGCGTTACGTCGTCAAGGTGGAGATCTTTGCAGCCTTCGATCCGTTGACCATCGAGGAAGAGGACCGAGATCACCTCCGGGAAATCCAGGATATTCTCGAGCAGGCCGAAGACGCCGAGAGCGACCAGATCGGAGACGACGTCTACCAGCAGTTGCGGTTCGACCTTTGTCCGGAGTGTCGCAGCAGGTTTCTCAAGAACCCGCTCGGGCGTGAAAGCGCCAAGAAGATACTCAACTTCAGCGAAAACTGACCGGCCGCATCGCCTGAGCTTGTCTCTTTCACGATGAGTCGACGCCGTTGTTCTCCGATTGCGCGGTGCAAGTCGTATCGCTCGGGCCGTGCCATTCTGATTGTCGGCGCGCTGGCCGTGCTCGTCGCCGTTCGTTACTGGCAGCGCTCGTCGGATCGACTGCCGCCCGAGAACCTCGGCGAGGCAACCTATCGCGTCGAGCGGATCGTGGACGGCGATACGTTGCTGTTGGCCAATCAAGCGCGCATACGGCTCCAGGGAATCGACACGCCCGAGAGCGTTAAGCCGAACCATCCCGTGGAACCGTTCGGCCCGGAGGCAAGCGAGTTCACGCGGCGGTTCGTCGCGGAGGGTGGCGGGCGAGTGCGGCTTCAGTTCGATCGCGAGCGTGTGGACAAGTACGGCCGCTTTCTGGCTTACGTTTGGGTGGACGACCGCATGCTCAACGAAGAGCTGCTCCGCGCCGGGCTGGCGACCGCCGAAACCGGATTCCGTTACTCCAAGGCGATGAAAGACCGATTTCGCCGGGCGGAAGACGAAGCGAAGGCCGCCGGGCGGGGAATCTGGTCCCGCCCGACCGCGCCCGCCGGCAACTTGTGACATCCGCCCACGGCTGGTAGAATCCCCCGTTTGGCACGTTGTCTCTTGTCTAACACCGACCGGACGTGAACCGTGACGAACCACCAAACACTCAGAATCGCCGTCCTTGGCGGCGACGGAACCGGGCCCGAAGTGGCCGCCGAGGGGCTCAAGGTCCTCAAGGCCGTGGCCGCCCTGGAAGGCATCCGGTACGAGCTGGGCGACTTCGACTACGGAGGCGATCGCTACCTGAAGACGGGCGAAGTCCTCCCCGAGGGCGCCGTCGAAGAGCTGGCCACCTTCGATTCCATCCTGCTCGGGGCCGTGGGGCATCCCGACGTCGCCCCGGGAATCCTGGAGCGGGGCCTGCTCTTGAAGCTCCGTTTTGAGTTCGATCAATACATCAATCTCCGTCCGGTGAAGCTCTACCCGGGCGTGGAAACGCCCCTGGCCGGAAAAGGGCCCGAGGATATCGACTTCGTGGTGGTCCGCGAGAACACCGAGGACCTCTACGCCGGCGTGGGCGGCTTCCTCAAGAAGGGCACGCCGGACGAAGTCGCCATGCAGACGGCCGTCTACACGCGCAAGGGCTGCGAGCGGTGCATCCGCTGGGCCTTCGAGTACACGCGAAAGCGGAACGCGGCGCGGGCGAACAAGAAAAACCGGCTCACCCTGGTCGCCAAGACCAACGTGCTCACCTACGGCCACGACCTCTGGTGGCGCACCTTCCAGGACGTGGCCAAGGAGTACCCGGATATCGAGCCCGACTACAACCACGTCGACGCCTGCTGCATGTGGATGGTCAAGAACCCGGAATACTTCGACGTGATCGTCACCACCAACATGTTCGGCGACATCATCACCGACCTGGGCGGCATCATCCAGGGTGGCATGGGCGTGGCCGCCGGCGGGAACATCAACCCCGAGCCCGGCGGCACGAGCATGTTCGAGCCCATGGGCGGAAGCGCACCGAAATACACCGGCAAGAAGATGATCAACCCGATCGCCACCGTCGCCGCCACGGCCATGCTGCTGGAACAGGCCGGATACCGGTCGGCCGCCGATCGGATCACCAAAGCCATCCAGATCGTCACCGGTACCAAAATGAAAAGCCAGGCCGCCGGCAAAATGGGCTACAACACCGAAGAGGTCGGCGATTTGGTGTGTGAGAACCTTTGACCTCAAAAGGCGAACCGGCTCCGGGAGGGCTTGCGCGTGATCTCCCTGATTGAAGCGCTGAATTATCGCTGCCTGCGGTATGTGAGGCAGGAAGTCGCTCCGTTTCACGTCGTGGTCGGGCCAAATGCGAGTGGCAAGACGACGTTCTTGGACGTTCTCGGGTTTTTGCACGACCTCGTCACGAAAGGCGTAAAGTTCGCCGTCGAATCGCGGTCCTCGAGCTTCTACGACCTCGTCTGGCGGCAAGAAGGGCACACGTTTGAACTGGCAGTGGAGGCGGCGATCCCGCAGACCCTTTGCGACTCGTTGGAGAACCGTGCCTGCACGATGGTTCGGTACGAAGTTGCGATCGGGTTGGACAAGACCACTAATCGGTTGCAGATTGCCGCCGAGCAGGCGCTGCTCAAAGGCGGCTCGGAATCTCGTCCGACTCCGCAGCACGCTCCGCCCGAAACGCTACTTGAGCAGCGCGTGCTCGACTCGCAGGGTTCGCTCAATCCCAACTTTCTGTTCGCGATGTACCCTGGTTCAGAGGGCCGTTACGTTAGGGCGGTCCGAGTGAGGGGGCCTGTGCCGGTGATGGAGATATTTCATCCAGGCTCCTTGCTGGGCGGTCTTATGGATGCAGACTTCGTCCCTCCGGTTAGCCGATGGTTGCGAGCGTGCCTGGTGGACGGCATTGAGAGAATGCAGTTGGACCCTTGCGTCCTCCGAACGCCGAGCCCTCCCGGGCAGGGGAATAGCATCGGCTTTGAGGGGGCAAATCTTCCGTGGGCGATCGCGCGGCTCCAGCGCGAGTCGCCGGAACGACTCCACAATTGGGTCGAGCATCTCCAGACCGCACTGCCGGATCTCGTCCGGGTGACGACAATCGAACGTCCCGAGGACCGACATCGGCACTTGTCTCTGGAATACCGAGATGGACTGACGGTACCATCCTGGATGGTCTCCGATGGCACGCTGCGGTTGCTCGCACTGACACTCCCCGCGTATTTTCTGGACTTCCAGAGTGTCCTTCTGGTCGAAGAGCCCGAGAACGGGCTCCATCCGCTGGCCATCGAGACCGTCTATCAATCGCTTTCCTCCGTGTACGACGGCCAGGTACTCCTCGTCACGCACTGTCCGCTCTTGGTCGCGGTCGCCAAGCCGAGTGAGGTGCTCTGTTTCTCCAGAGACTCGGAAGGCGCAACACAGATCGTCTCCGGCGATCGGCATCCCCGCCTTTCGGATTGGCGGGGAGAAGTGGATTTGGGTACGCTGTTCGCCTCCGGAGTGCTGGGATGAGTTCGGCCGGGGAACGTGGCAATCTGATTCTCCTCGTGGCCGATCGTAACATGAAAGCCGCGCTGAGCGGGATCTTGAACCGTCCGATGGCGTTGGGGATTCGGCAGGTGATGTTTGAAGTCGTTGTTCACCCTCGGAAGGATCCCGGCGTTCTCCGTTTCGCGCACGACTTCCTCAGGCCGTTCGCGGGGAAATTCGTACACGCCATGGTCGTGTTCGATCGAGAAGGCTGTGGTCGTGAGGTCGAACGACGCGAGACCCTTGAAGCTGATGTGGAACAGCGGCTGGCGACAAGCGGCTGGGCTGACCGTGCGAAGGCTGTCGTCATCGACCCCGAGCTGGAAAGCTGGGTGTGGAGCGACTCGCCCGTGGTCGACAAAGCGCTCGGTTGGGCGGGACGATCTCCGGCGTTGCGGCCCTGGCTGGCCGAAAAGGGATTTCTCTTAAACGTCGAGCGGAAGCCTGACCGTCCCAAGGAGGCTGTTGAAGCGGCACTTCGCGTAGTGCGCGTGCCACGGTCGTCTGCGATCTATCGAGAGTTGGCCGAAAGCGTCAGCTTCCGCCGTTGCAGCGACCCCGCTTTCGAGAAACTGACAGCGACCCTGCAATGGTGGTTTCCACCTGACGAGCACATCGGTAAAGAGGATCGACCATGAAAGACACCGTTTTTGACCTCTCCGGCCGCGTCGCCCTCGTCACCGGCGGGAGCAAGGGGATTGGCAGGGCGATTGCCGGGGGGTTTGCCCGGGCGGGGGCCGAGCTTTTCCTTTGCAGCCGGAACGAGGAGCACTTGAAGAGCGCGGCGGAGGAGATCCGCAACGCGACCGGTGTCCGCGTGGAATACCTCGCGGCCGACATGGCCGTGCGCGACGACCTCGACCGAGTTGCCCAGGCGGCGCTCGAGCGGTTCGGCAAGGTCGATATTCTCGTAAACAACGCCGGCTGGAACGTCCCCCAGGCGATCGACGAGATCCGCGACGAGGACTGGAACTACGTGGTCACGCTCAACCTGAACCACGTGATGGCGCTCACCCGGGCGTTGGTGCCGCAGATGAAGGAGCGCGCCTGGGGCCGGGTGATCCACATGTCGTCCATCATGGCCCTGGGCAGTACGGCGAAGCGAAATGTCTATTCGGCGACCAAGGCGGCCTTGATCGGCATGGCCCGGGCAAGCGCCCTGGACCTGGGGAAGTTTGGGATCACGGTCAACTGCATCGCCCCGGGCCCGATCGCCACGGAGATGCCCATGTCGATCCTCAGCCACCAGCAGCAAGACGCGTTCTCGGCCCGCACGGCGATCGGCCGCTGGGGGAACCCCAACGAGCTGATCGGCCCCGCCCTCCTGTTGGCCAGCGACGCCGGAAGCTACATCACCGGCGCGTGCCTGGTCGTCGACGGCGGCGTTACGGCCAACGTGTTTTGAGAAGGGGCGACGGGTGAGGGGCGAGGGATGAGCGGACGATTGGCGAGAAGCTGCGACTTTCAACCGGGATTGACGGTCTGGACGAGTTGCTCGGAGGGGGGCTCCTGCCCGGCACGCTGACCCTGGTGGTCGGATCGACCGGGATTGGGAAGACCCAGTTGGGGCTCCATTTCGCCCACGCGGGCATGGCGCAGGAGGGCCGGCCGGGCATCGTTTTCGACATGAACGCCCGGGGCGATTCGCAGAACCACGCCGACTACGCCCGGCGGATGTTCGACTGGCAGTTGGAGGCGGCCGCCCCTGAAACGTGCGTCGCGCTCGAAAACTACTTCGCCGGGGACCGCCGGCACGGCGATTATCTGCACGTGTTCGACCAGAGCGGGCGCCGCGTCACTCGGCGCGATCTGGACTTCGACGATTGGCACGACTGGCAGGCCGAGCTGACCCGCCGGATCGGTGCGACCATCGCCTTTTTCTACGGGAATTTCATTCGCGGCGTTCGCCGGGCGGTGGTCGACGGGGTCGAACCGGCCGACCGGCCCAGCGAGTCGATTCAGTTGGAGCTGTTCGAGTACATCTACCACCAGGTGCTCCGCAAGGACCCCGAGTGGGTCGCCCGGGACCTGTTCCGGCAACACTATCGCGCAAACGCCGAAGCGGTCGCCGCAAATACCTACGACCCCGCACGAATCGGCTGCATGCTCCTTTGCACCTCGCACGAGACCTCGCTCGACGCGCTGGTCGAGCGGCCCTTGAACGAGGGCGATCTGGCCGCCACCGCCAACACGGTGATCCACCTGGGCAAGATCCGTGAAGGCCGGCAGTTTCGTCGGGCAATCTACGTGGCCAAGCACCGCGGCAGCGCCTCGACCGACCGGATCGTCCCCTTCCGCATCGACGAGGCCGGAATACGGTTGGAATGATGAGTGATGAAGGATGAACGATGAATGTTCAGCCTTCGTCGTTGACTCTGTCGCGCTTGTCGGAAAGTGAGAGGATCGCGCGGAGGACGTCGATGACGAGATACGATAGAAGGAAGAAGAGATACGCGAGGAAAGGGAGCGCCGCGAAAGTCATCAGGATCGTTCTCGCCTTCGAGGCCGTCACTTTGGCTTCGAGCAGGCTTGCCTCCTCAACGCGCGTCGGCTCCTCGTTGCCGGGCGACTCGGCCGAGGAAACCGCCGTTTCCGTAACTTCCGGTCCCGCGACGGCCGGGAGTTCTTCGCGATTCTCCGGCGGCGCGAACATCAAGAAAACGGCGTTAATGAGCGTGAGCGTCCCCCAGGCTATGCCCACGCCGAAGGCGACGGGAACGATCCGCAGACCGGCCTTCACCAGGAACGAGAGCACCCCGATCGCCTCCTCGCCCGCCGTGGCTTCCGCCGTGATCGTCAGGTTGAGCGATTCAGGATTGAGCGCCAACACGGCCACGTACTGACAAAGGATGAACGTCGCAACGGCCGGCAGCACCAGCAGGAGGGGACCGGTGTCGACGGCCACGACGGCCAGTGTCAAAAGCGCGATCAGGCCACCGAACATGTGCACCAAGGCGCAACAATCGAGGAAGGCCGTCGAGCACATCCTGGCCGGGGTCGAGCGGTTCAGCCTGTCCAGCGCCCTCAAGAACTGGCCCGCCGCGTATTGCAGCACGAACAGGAGCACCACCGTCGCCACGGCCAGTAGGAACGTGTTCACGTCATGAAGCTTCACGCCCAAAAGCAGGCTGAAGACAAAGAGCACCACCATGGCCAGGTACAGACCGTAGTGGCCGGCCAGGGTGAAGGTCGTTGAGGTCAAGTCGACGAACTGCGTGGTGAACTGGGCGCGGGCGAGCTCGAGCGCCCGATCAAACACGTGGTGCCTGGGCCGTCGGCGGGAGCGCTCGAAGGCGGCTTCCGAATTTTCAAACGCCGACGGTGAACCCCCTGTGGCGGGGGGTTTGGGCGGACGCTCGACCGGCTTCGGCGGCGCCGGGACATCTTCCTGGAACAGCCCCTTGATCTTCCTGGCCGGGGCCCACTCGTCCATCCCCTCGTGCCAGACCAAGTCACTCGGCTTCAACTCCCCGCCCGCCGCAAGCTGCTTCAACTCCGTGGCCGAGACCGGACCGTGCTGCTCGTTGTTCTTCGCATAGTACCACTGAAGTGGAGCCATCAATCGCTCCCTTCAAGCGGCCCAAGTGCAGCCGGGCCGGCTACGGGTAGGGCAATCCATCGACGACCCTCGTGTGCGGGATGACCTGTGACATGAGGAGTTCAGTTTACTTCATTCCGTGCGGCAAGTCACCCTCGCGTCTTTGGCTCCGGTCGCTCAGCCCCGCCGCGAGGCAGTTTCGAGGGCCGCCGACGATGCCCCTCGGCAACCCCTCGATTCAGGGGGACGGACAGCAACCTTCAACACCGCCGCTGGGTAGTCGCTCGGCGGTCGGGCAAGTCCCGATCAACATAACAGCCGGTGGAAAAAGGCGAGATAGACCAACAGACGCAATACTGGAATCTTCGCCAATCCGCCATTATCCTATCGAACTCGCCGATCGCGCAGATGTCGAGCGCGATCCCCAGACAACGAAACTCAGCGCAAAGAGGAACCGCGTGAAAAACATGGCCCATCGCCGCTTTCCGATTCTTGTCATCGCCCCTGCTATTGTGTCGTGGGCGATCGTCGCAGCGACCTTCCCGGTGCTCGGCGCCGAGCGCCGGCCGAACATCGTGTTCTTTCTCGTCGACGACATGGGCTGGATGGACAGCACCGTCCTCCACGTCGAGCCCAAGAACAAGTCGCCCTTCGTGGCCACGGCCAGCGTGAAGATCCCGGGGCCCGTCGTGCTCACCTTTCGCGTGAAGGTCCCCGCCGGCGGCCAAGGAAAGATCCAGTGGCGCACCGCCGGGCAGGAGACGTTCCCGGCCGACGGTCAGATCGTGGCGTTCGACATGCCCGAGGGCGCAGAGTGGCAGGAAGTCCGCGTCGACGTACCCGTCAAAGGCACGCTGGTGTATGTCCGCCTGTATCCGACGCCGGCCGAGGAGATCGAGATCGACTGGATTCGCATGTCCGGCTCCGGCGGAGTCATCCGGCAATGGGATTTCGGCGACGCGCCGAAATGACGTGCCGCCCGTTGGGTGGACCATCCGCCCGAAAGACTTGCACCCGTTTCCGGGCCCGCCTATATTAATACCAGTTGCTCCGTGCAAATTTTTCCGTTGGGGCAGCAGTTGCACTGCTGCCCCCAGCGGAGTTGCGGAATTACAACTCCCGAACCAACTGGAAAGTAACTTGTTCCCAAGCTCCGCTTGGGAACACTCCCGCTTCACAGCATCGCTGAGCGCGGTCCCAAGCAGAGCTTGGGACCGAGGTTGTGCGCGTGCCGCGCAGTGTGACTTCAAACGGCTGAAATGTTACGGATTGCGAAAGCCAGGAGGTACTCGTTATGACGAACAGGGTCACGCGTCGTCAGTTTGTCCGCCAAGGCGCCGTGACGGCGGCTTCGCTTGCGTCGGGGTTGGCAGCCACGAAAACGGTGTGCGCGGGCAATCCCGCCGGCGAGGATACGAGCAAGATCCTCAACTACAACCCGGACATGGAGTACCGCCGCGCGGGCAAGACCGAGCTGATGATCTCCGCCGCCGGCCTGGGCGGGCACTGGAAACGCGTCGACAAGATGATCCGCGGCGAGGACGTCCCGGGCTGGATGACCATGCAGATCCACCGGCCCGAGTTCCAGAAGAACCGCGACGAGGTCGTCACCCGCGCGATCGAGCGGGGGATCAACTACGTCGACGCCTGCTGCCGCGAGGAAATCCTCGCCTACGCCCGGGCGCTCAAGGGCCGCCGCGACAAGATGTACTTCGGCTACTCCTGGCACATCTGGGAGAGCCGGTTCCCGGAATGGCGCTCGCGGGAGAAGTTGCAGGAGGGTTTCGATCAAGGGCTCAAAGAGGCCGGGCTGGAGTACGTCGACCTCTGGCGGATCAGCCTCTTGACCGAGAGCAGCCGGCACACCGAGGCGGAGGTCGAGGAGGCGGTCGCGGCCCTGGATTGGGCGAAGAAGACCGGCCGGGCCCGATTCATCGGCGTCTCCGCCCACGATCGCCCCCACCTGAAAAAGATCATCGAGACCTATCCCAACCAGATGGAGATCATTCTCACCCCGTACACGGCGAAGACCAAGGTGGTCACCGACGAAAACGGCCTCTGGGCGGCGATCCAGAAGCAGGACGTCGGCTGGTTCGGCATCAAGCCGTTTGCCAGCAACTCGGTGTTCCAGGGCGACAGCTCGCCGGATAGCCCTCACTTCGAAGAAGACAACCGCATCGCCCGGCTGGCCATCCGCTCGATCCTCGCGAACCCGGCGATCACCGCCCCGATCCCCGGGATGATCTCCACGCAGCAGGTCGACAACGTCGCCTTGGCCGTCATGGAGCGCCGCGAGCTGGATCTGGAGGAAAGGGCCGACCTCGACCGGGCCATGGACCGCGCCTGGGCCAACCTCCCCCGCAACTACCAGTGGCTCAAAGATTGGGAATACGTGTAGCACCCCGTTACAACCGCCCATGGCACCCACAAACTCGCACCCGCCGCACTGAATCCCGAAAAAGAAGGGAACGCTCGATGAAACGACGCGAATTCCTGCGCTACTCCGCCGCCGCCGGCATCTCGATACCCTTCCTGGTTCCCGCCAACGTGCTCGCCGCGCCGGGCCAGCCCGGGGCAAACGACCGGATCCAGGTCGCTGTCATCGGTCTGGGAGGCCGCGCCCGTTGGCTCCTAGAGCACGCCGATTTTTCCGGCGCCCAGGTGGTTGCCCTCGCCGACTGCTTCCTGCCTCGCTGCCACGAAGCCGCAAAGCTGAGCCCGGAAGGCGACAAGTGGAACAAGTACCAAGACTACCACGAGATGTTCGACAAGGAGAAGCTCGACGCCGTCTTCGTCGAAACCACCGCCCACGCCCGCGTGCTCACCTGTATCCATGCGATGGAAGCCGGACTGGACATCTACGGCGAAAAGCCGCTCACGCTCACCGTGGCCGAAGGGCGGACCCTGGTCAACGCCGTGCGCAAGTGCAACCGCGTGCTGCAAACGGGCACTCAGCAGCGATCGATCCCGATCAACGCCTGGGCGAGCAAGTTCGTCCGCGAGGGGGGAATCGGCAAGGTCCACACGGTGATCGCCTGCAATTTCGACGGCCCCGAGCGGTGGACCCCGAAACCGGCCCAGCCCATGCCCGACGGGCTCAACTGGGACCAGTGGTGCAACCAGACCGAGCTGCGCCCCTATCACAAGGAACTCCACTTCGGCTGGGCCCGATGGCGGGCGTACGACGGCGGCGGACAAGGCTGGGGCGTGAGCGGCTGGGGAACCCACGCCTACGACCAGGTTCAGTGCGCCCTGGGCACCGACGACACCGGCCCGGTGGAAATCGTCCCCGAGGAGCCCGGGCCCAAGTGCAAAATCACCATGCGCTATGCCAACGGCACGCTCCTGAAGCTCCACGGGCCGCGGAGGGGCCACGAGGACCTCGGGGCGATCTTTGTGGGCGACAAAGGCAAAATAGAGATCAAGCGCGGACGCTGCGAGGCCAATCCGCCGGAGCTGCTCGATGCCGCCCCCGACGACACCCCCGAGGGCCCCATCGAATCGAACGCCCACGTGCAGAACTTCTTCGACTGTATGCGCACCCGCCAAAAGCCCAACGCTCACGAAGAGATCGGCCACCGCTCCACGACCGTGTGCCACCTGGTCAACATCTGCCGCGAGCTGGGCCGCAAGCTCGAGTGGGACCCCAAGGCCGAAGAGTTCCCGGGCGACGACGAAGCCAACGCCCTCCTCTCCCGGCCAAGGCGCAAAGGGTACGAGTTGCCGGAGATTGGCTAGCAGCGACGTGAACGGTTCCATCTTCATTCGGGAGGAGTCTGAAAATGCAAGACGACAAGACCAATCGCCGCGAGTTTCTGCACCGGTCGGTTGCAGCGGGAACGGCGGCCGGGGCGGCCCTTTCGGCGATGACCGCTGCGGGTAACGCCCGGGCCATCGGAGCGAACGATCGAATCAAGGTGGGCCTGATCGGATGCGGCGGGCGCATGGCCGGGCTGGTCAACTACGCCAAAGGGGCCGATGAGAACGTCACCGTCACGGCCGTCTGCGACGTGTGGCAGCACAAGCGCGATGCGTGGACCGCGCAAATCGAAAAACTCTTCGGCGCGAAACCCGAGGCGTACGTCGACTACCGCAAGCTGCTTGAGGAGGCCGAGGTCGACGCCGTCGTCATCGCCACGCCCGCCCACCAGCACTGCGGCCAGACGGTCGACGCCGCCCGGGCCGGAAAGCACGTCTACGTCGAAAAGCCGCTTGCGCCGCTCATGGAAAGCCTCCAGCCGCTGAACCAGTGCTACGACGTGGTGAAAGAAACCGGCATCGTCATCCAGCACGGCACCCAGGGCAGTAGCGCCGAAGAGTGTTTCGCCCTGAAGGAGTTCTTCGCTGGCGGGAAGCTGGGGAAGATATTCCGTATCGAGTCGACGATCAATCATTACGTGCCCTACTGGAATCACTACCAGGGCCCACAAGAGGAGAAGGATACGGACTGGAAAGGCTTCCTGTACGACAAGCAGCCTCGGCCGTTTGACGCCGATCAGCACGCCTCGTGGATGGGCTACCAGGATTTTTCCAGCGGCCCGATCGGCGGCTGGATGGCCCACTTCAGCAACTACGTGCACGCCGTGACCGGCTGCGACTGCCCGGTCGCCGCCACGGCGTTCGGCGGCATCTACGCGCCCACCAGCGACCGGCGCCGCACCGCGCCCGACAACGTGACGGTCGTCCTGGAGTACGCCGAGGGGTTTTACACCCAGTTCGTCACCCATTTCGGCAGCTCCCTGAACAACGACACGACGTTCTTCATGGCCGAGAAGGGGCTCGTCCAAACGCGATTCGGCCACTGGCCGGGCGACCCGGTCTATTCGAGCAAGGGCGTCGACGACAAGATTCCCGAGCAAAAGCTCCTGGGAAAGGATCCCCCATATCCGGGCGTTGCCCACATGGCAAACTGGTTCTCCGCGATTCGCGAAGGCGGCCAAACCAACGCCAACATGGAGATGGGCTACCGGCAGGGCATCGCCATCATCCTGGGCGACACGGCCCATCGGCTGGCGCGCAAGGTCGTCTTCGACAAGGAAAAGCGCGAGGTCCGGCCGGCCGTCGGGTAAGATCGCACTGAACATCGACGTCGCGGATTTCTCCCGTTGGCGTGACTCCGGCCGCCGCGCCGCGGGGCATTAGCGGCGCGGTTCTGCGTGTCGGCCGGATGCCCCGGTTGGCCCCGGTTTTCTCGGGGGCAGCCGGACAACCTGGTGACCAGAAGCTGCTTGAATGGCACGCAGTTCCTCGCAGATTGCGGCCAGGTCGCCTCCGAACTTCCGCGTATGCTCCATGCGGTGCTTGCGGACCTCTTCAACAATTGGGTCTTTCATCGGTCGCTCTCCAACAGCTCTTCCGGCGAGCAGATTTCGGGACACGCGTATCCTTCGTCGTGGAGAATTTCCCTGATCAGCATTCGCGTGAAAGGGTTGTTCAGGTGGGCAAAATTCCACGTGACGAGCACGTCCATTCCATTGACGGCAGCCACGGCAACGTGAAGGGCGTCCTCCGGGCACTCCTGAGGGATCCCTCTGCCGGCGATGATCTTCTCGGCCACTCCCCGAGATTCGTCGTCAATGTCGAGCATGCGAAACGGCTTGATCGCCGCGAGTCGCATCCGGGCTTGGTCTGCGTCGCCCCTCGCCGCTTCCTGGTAGACCAGCGCCGAAACGTACGTTTCGAAGTCGGCGGCGAGCTTGGGCCAAAGCTCCCGAGTGGCCTCCTGATGAGCGGCGACCAAGAGGTCCCGGCTGGGTCTGGCCGTGCAGTAACTCACTACGGTCGTCTCAAGGTATACGCGCTGTCTCATGGCGACGTCCTGTGCGACTGGCGGCCCTTCTCAAAACAGACGCCGCGGTGCCTCCTCTTTTGTTTGCCCACGAGCATTAGCCTCGCCAAGCACGAGTAGGAAAAAAACACCGGCCGGGTAGCATGTCGTCACGTCGCGCGAGCGACGGGTCGGCGTGCATCGCGACGGAGCTGTATTCTACCCCAAGGGACAGGCCCACGCAATCCAGCGGCACCGTAGGGGAAGTGCGTGACGAGGGTGAAAGGGGACCGCGACGGGCGACAGGTGGGTCCGATGATGCTGCCAATCCTTGGCCCGTCGGGACCGTTCACCGAATGGCGGCCGCACCTGCGTTGGGGTAGCAGTGCAACTGCCACCCCAACCGGGAGGCGACTTCGTTCAGCCGGCGCCGCCCGAAAAGACGAGCAGGAACAGGCAGCCGATCACCGCGGCCGCCAGCAGGTAGTAGGCCGTGGGGATCAGCGTTTTGCGGATCAGGGCCCCTTCGCGGCCGAGCAGTCCGACGGTCGCCGAGGCGGCCACCACGTTGTGCACGCAGATCATGTTGCCGGCCGCGCCGCCCACCGCTTGCAGGGCGACCACGAACAGGGGCTCAAGACCGAGCTTTATGGCGACGTCGAACTGGAATAGCGAGAACGTCATGTTGCTGATGGTGTTGCTGCCGGCCACAAAGGCGCCCATCGCCCCGATTACCGCGGCAAAGGCCGGCCAGGCGTCGCCCGCCAGGTAGGCCACGGTTCCTGCCAGTTCCCGGGGCATGCTTTCCAGTCCCGCGGCGTTCACGTTCGACTGGATGAAGATCCGCACCGCAGGCACGGCAAAGACGATCGCCACGGCCGCCCCCCGGGTGGCCCGGCCCGACTCGGAGAGCGCCGCCCCAAAACGCCGAAAGCTCATCCGGTGTAAAGGCAGGCACACCAGCGCCGCGATCAGAAACGTCGTCCCCGGCAGGGCCAGGACGTTGATTTTCTGCTGGATCGTGGTTTCATCGTTCCCGGTCTTGAGAATACGCCAATCGAACTCCGCAGCGGCGATCGCCTCGCGGAGTGGATCAACGAGCCGGGCGGCCACCAACAGCACACCCACCAATACATAGGGTATCCAGGCCATCCACAGGGAAATTTCCCTGGGCGGTCCGTCGTCCTCGGCCGGCGGGAAGCTGCTTTGCCATTCGGGCTCCCAGGAAGTCTCGGGCGGAAAGTCCCAAGTGTCGCGCGGCTGGAACCAGCCCGCCTTGGCGGCGGTGACCGTCAGGGCCAGCGCCATGAGCCCGCCCAAGAGCGAAGGGAACTCGGGCCCCAGAAAGACGCCGAACAACACGTACGGCACGGTGAACGCGAACCCCGCGAACAGCGCGAACTTCCAGGCGGCCAGCCCCTCGCGCCAGGATCGGTTGGCCCCGAAGAAGCGTGTCAACAAGCAGACGACGAAAAGCGGGATGAGCGTGCCGATGATCCCATGCACGATCGCCACCCGGGCGCCGATCATCAGGAGAAGCTCGTGATACTCTCCGGAGAGCATCTCCTGAAGCTCGTCGCCCTGGAGCCCGGCGAAGAGATCGGGATTTTGCCGGACGATGAAGTCGCTGACCAGCGACTGGTCGGCCAAGCCCTTGTTCACGCCGACGAGGATCGGCGTTCCCACCGCCCCGAAGGAGACCGGGGTGCTTTGGATCGTCAGCGCACAGACGACGGCCGCCATGGGAGGAAATCCCAAGATGACCAACAGAGGTCCGGCGACCGCGGCCGGCGTGCCAAACCCGGCCGCCCCTTCGATAAACGCCCCGAACGTCCAGGCGACGATGATCGCCTGGACTCGCCGGTCGGGGGAGATGTTTTGGAACCCGTTGCGGATCGCCTCCACCGCCCCGGAGTGCTTCAACACAAACAAGAGCAAGAGCGCCCCCCAAACGATGTCAAGCAGCGTGCCGGCGATCGCCAGCCCTTCCAGCGAAGCCGCGGCGATCCTCGTGACCGGGACCCTCCAGTAGGAATATGCCAGCGCGGCCGTGAGCACCAGCGTCACCGGCATCGTCTGCTTGGCCGGCCAGCGCCAGAAGACCAGAAGCAGAAACACGACGCACAACGGGGCAATGGCAACAAGAGCGTCCATGGGCAGTCCCGTCACGAAATCTCCGGATATTCCCACGGATCGCGGTACTCGCGGCGGAGCAGCTTGTTGGCCTCGGGGTCGTTGAGAACGACCTCCTTCTCGCCGTCCCAATCGACGCTCCGGCCGAGCTTCAGCGACAACATGCCCAACAGGCTCATGGTAGTCGAGCGGTGCCCGATCTCGATATCGCACACCGGCGTTCCGCCCGTCTTGATCGACTGGACGAAATCGGCCCAAAGCTCCGGGATGTTCTGCTTGTCGGGATCGTGGAGCTGCGGGTCGACGTGCATCGGCTCGCGGTTGTTGCCGACGGGGTAGAAGTTCAGCCCGTCGAGCCAGCCCACGTGCAGCGTGCCGGCCGTGCCGTAAAAGTAGCAGCCGATGTTGTGCTTCTCGGCGTTGTTGGCCGCAAATTGGCGGTGCTCCCAGACGGCCGTAAAGGATTCAAACTCGAACTGAACGACCTGGCAATCGGGGGCGTCGGTGTTGTCCTGCTTGATGTGCCGGCCGCCGGTCGAAGAGACCATCTTGGGATATTTTTCGTCGGTCGACCAGAGGATCTGGTCCATCCAGTGGATGCCCCAGTCGCCCAGCGTGCCGTTGGCGAAATCCAGAAATCCCCGGAACCCCTTGGGGTGCATTTTTGGATTGTAGGGGACCAAGGGGCCGGGGCCGCACCAAAAATCCCAGTCGAGTCCCTCGGGCGGCTCGGAGTCGGGCACGGGGCTGCCGGGCCCGCCACCGTAGTGGACGAACGCCCGAACCATGCCGATCTCGCCCAGCTTCCCTGCGCGCATGAACTCCATGCCGGCCATGTTGTGCGGCGACACCCGGCGGTGCGTGCCCACCTGCACCACCCGGCCGTTGTCCCGGGCGGCCTTGACCATGGCCCGGCCCTCGTAGATCGTGTGGCCGATCGGCTTTTCCACGTAGACGTGGGCCCCCGCCTTGCAGGCCGCGATGGCGATGAGCGGATGCCAATGGTCGGGCGTGCCGACGATGACGATCTCTGGCTTCTCGGCCTCAAGAAGCTCGCGGTAGTCCTTGTACTTCTTGGGGGCCGAGCCGGTCAGCTTCTCGACTTCCGCGGCGGCGGGGTCGAGTTGACTGCGGTCCACGTCCGAGAGGGCCGCCACGTTAACGTCGCCGGCCTCGATGGCGGTGCGGAGGATGTTCATTCCCCACCAGCCGCTCCCGACCAGCGCGGTCCGGTATTTCTTGTTCTTCTCCGCGCCGTGCACGGCCGGGGCGGCCAACGCCGCGCCGGCAGCGGCGGAAGCGGTCAGAAAGTCACGACGGGTCACGCTCATCAGGATTCTCCCTTGGTTCATTGTTGGCGCGTGGGTCTCGCGACCGTTGGGGCAACAGTTGCACTGTTGCCCCTTCCGCGGGCGCAAAGGTGCGGCAGTACAACTGCCGCACCAAC
>JBDRTC010000788.1:0-6024 GCA_043824335.1 Planctomycetota bacterium
GGCAACTCGCAAAGAATAATATACCAATTCAACAGGAATATCGAATATCGAACAAGGAATGTTGAAGTGTGAAGAAGGAAGCGCCAAGCGTTCAGTATTCAGTCAACCGTGAAGCTGCCGAGTTACTTCGTCATTCAACATACCTTGTTCGATATTCGATATTCATTCGCGCGAGCAAATCGGTGGTATATCAATTCTTGGGAGTTGCCTGAGTACTAAACTGACCCGTTGGCCAACCTGAGACTCAACGCCCGGGGGCTGCGTCCCCCGGGGGGATTGAGGACCGAGGCATTTCGCTGGTACATGTTCCCCGGGGGACGCAGCCCCCGGGCGTTTTGACAGAACAAAGCTGACGGATCAGAAGTCCGATGTCCGCCCTTATCCGGTATCCCTCAAAGACATGGCAGACACACCCCAACGATCCTCTTTCGCTCCCGACTCACATCCGTTGGCCGCGGGTCCTTCGCTGATTGATCGTGTCGATCCCCGCACGCGAATCCTCGCGGCCGGGGCATTTTCGGTGGTTGTTGCCGTGGTCAACGGCTTCCCGGCGCTCGGTCTGGCGATTGCGATGGCCGTTTCGGCCGCGATGCTCACCCGGTTACGGCTGCTCGGCGTCGTCAAACGGCTTGTGCCCATCAACCTCTTCATGCTCCTGTTGATCGCCATGTTGCCTTGGGCCGCCGAGGGGCATCCGCTGTTTGGACTCGGTCCGTTCGAGTACACGTGGGAAGGATTTCTGCTGGCCGCGGCGATTGCCTTGAAGGGAAACGCGATCGTGCTGGGGCTTGTCGCGCTGCTGGGAACCCTGGACACGGTGACCATGGGCCACGCGCTCAACCACTTGCACGTTCCCGACAAGCTGACCCATCTGCTCTTGTTCACGGTGCGGTACCTCGACGTGCTCCGGCGGGAATATCTCCGGCTCACGGCGGCCATGAAGATGCGTGGGTTCCGCCCGCGGATGAGCCTGCATACCTACCGCTCCTACGGCTACTTGGTGGGGATGCTTTTGGTCCGCAGCGTGGACCGTTCGGAGCGGATCGTGGCGGCGATGAAGTGTCGCGGTTTCCGAGGGCGGTTCTACCTGCTGGACCATTTCGCCTTCTCGATGCGCGACGCGTGGTTCGCCGCCGCATCGGTGGCGATTTTGACGGTGTTGGCACTGGTGGAGTGGTCATGAACGATCTGCTGGTTTCGCTCGACGACGTCTCGTTCTGGTATGCTCCGGAGCGCCCGGTCCTTTCCGGGTGCGACTTCCGCTTGAAGCGGGGTGAGCGCGTGGGCCTGATCGGTCCCAACGGGGGCGGGAAGACGACTCTCTTGGCCCTGATCGTGGGGCTCGTTCGGCCGGTGTCGGGCCGGGTGGAGGTTTTTGGCAAGGCCCGATCGAGCGAGAAGGACTTTCACGAGGTCCGCGGCCGGGCCGGGCTTCTGTTCCAGGACGCCGACGATCAGCTCTTCTCTCCCACGGTGGCTGAAGACGTCGCCTTCGGCCCGATGAACCTGGGCAAGCCTCGCCGGGAAGTCCACGAAATCGTCGCCCAAACGCTCCACTCGCTGGGCTTGGCCGGCTACGAGGACCGGATCACCTACAAGCTCTCCGGCGGGGAAAAGAGGCTCGTGGCCCTGGCCACCGTGTTGGCCATGGAGCCCGAGGTGCTGCTGTTGGACGAGCCGACCTCGGGCCTCGACGACGAGGCGACCGAACGGGTGCTTGAGATTCTCGCTCGCCTGCCGCAGGCGATGGTCATCGTCTCGCACGATCGGCCGCTGTTGAAAAAGATCGCCACCAGGGCCTTGCGGCTCGCAGACGGCCGACTGGAGATCGTGTCCCCGGACGACCACGCGTGAAAAAACGCTGAGCGAGACGCGGGGAAGCCTTCAAAATTGGGTGCCACTGGCGTCTCGCCAGTGCGTGGAAGATGCCCGCGGTTTGCGAGGGGGACAGTCCCATTTTCCCTGCGGGAAAATCGGGACAGTCCCCGAGTAATTGTCCGGCCGCCGTGGCGTATGATCGCCCGAAGGGTTGACAATGGGCGAGGACTCGGTTATTTGGGGAGCTTTGCGGAGGGGCTGCGACCTCGCCTTTTTCACTGCGATTCGAAGGAGATTTCGATGCAGTTCACGCCGGTCGATTACGTTGCTTTCATCGGATACATCGTGGTGGTGGTTGCCTTTGCGATGTACATGTCGCGGCGGGAAGAGTCGTCGGAAGACTACTTTCTCGCCGGGCGCAAGCTGACCTGGTGGCTGATCGGGATTTCGCTGATCGCCTCGAACATTTCCACGGAGCACTTCGTGGGCATGGCCGGGGCGGGCTACTCGACGGGGCTGGCCATCGCCAGCTACGAATGGATGGCCGCCGTGGCCATCGTGCTGGTGGCCATCTTCCTCTTGCCCAAGTTCCTCCGTCGGGGCATCTACACCATCCCCGAATTCCTGGAACACCGCTATGGCTCCGGCGCCCGCGGACTGATGGCCTTCTTCATGCTGGCGGCCTACGTGTTCGTGATTATCTCGGCGGTCCTTTACGCGGGCGCGATCGGTCTGGACGCCGTTTTCGGCGACGCGGTTCGGCAGTACGTCGAGAGGGCGAATGTCCAGGAGCACGTCGACCTCTCGGGGATGCTGGGCGACCAGTGGCTCTTGATCCTGTCGGTCTGGTTGATCGGCATCATCGCCGGGCTTTACACCGTGTGGGGCGGTCTGAAGGCGGTGGTGTGGGCCGATCTTTTCAACGGCCTGGGCCTGATCCTCGGCGGAATCGTGGTGACCGTGCTGGGATTCCTGGCACTAAGCGATACCCTCGGGCAGGGCGGCGGCCTTGTGGAGGGGGTGAACATCTTTTGGGAGAGGGCCGGCGACAAGCTCTCCTCGGTCAAGCCCTGGAACGACCCCGAGGTGCCCTGGATCGCCGTGTTCATCGGCGGGCTGTGGATTCCGCAACTCTTTTACTGGGGGCTGAACCAGTTCATCACGCAACGGGCCTTGGGGGCCAAGAGCGTCGCCGAGGGGCAAAAAGGCATGATGTTCGCCGCCAGCCTGAAGCTCTTGATGCCTTTCATCATCATCTTCCCCGGCATCATGGCCTTCGAGCTGTTTGCCGGCGAGATCCCCGACAAGGACAAAGCCTATCCCCACATGATCCAGACGATCCTCCCGGCCGGACTGCGGGGACTGATGCTGGCCGCCCTGTTCGGCGCCGTGATGAGCTCGCTCGACTCGATGCTCAACTCGGCCTCGACCATCTTCACCATGGACCTTTACAAGCGGCATCTCAACCAAAAGGCCTCCGATCGTTCGCTGATCAGGCTGGGCCAGGCGATGACCGCCGTGTTTGTGGTGGTCGCCTGTCTGTGGGCGCCCCAGTTGGGCTGGATCGCCGGCGGAAACGGCGTGTTCGACTACATCCAGAAGACCTGGGGCTTCATCACGCCGGGCATCGCCGCCGTGTTCTTCTTCGGCCTCTTCTCCCGGCGGACGCCCAGCCGGGCAGCCATCGGGGCGATGCTCCTGGGCCCGGCGTTCTACATGTGGTGTTTGAAGGTCATGCCCCAGGTGGCATTTTTGCACCACATGGCCTTCACCTTCATCGCCCTGTCGGTCTACATGTTCGCCGTGACCATGCTCACGCCGCTTCGCGACGTGGAGGCGGCCTCCGTCGACGCAGTCCAGATCGACCGGCCCACGGGCCTCTTGCGGAATACCCTGATCCCCTTCGGCACGGCGATCCTCGGCGCCTACCTGTTCGGCCTGGCCCTATTCCAGTTCAGTTGGGTCACGTCGGTCGAAGTCGAAAGGTTCTGGGAGATCCAGCGCGTTCCCGAGTGGATTCACTACGTCACCACCGGCGTGCCGACGGCGATCTACTTCGTGGCGGCCCTCTACCTGATGCGGCTTCCCGCCCCGTCGACCAGGCTGGTCGTGGCCCCAAGCGCCGCCGGGCCGAAAAGGCGACTCCTCCCCGGGCTGATGGTCCGGAAGGCCGCCGTCGTCGGCGCGGTCGTCGTGGGGCTGCACGCCTACCTCTTCTGCCTCTGGGTGATTCCGGAGGCTCCCGTGGAGGATTACTGGCAGGGGTACGACGTCAAACTCTCGGCAATCGGAACCGGCGAACCCGTGGTCTCGAAGAAGGTCATCAGCGAGAAGGATATTGCCGGCGATGCCGCGGCCCCGGTCGAGGCTTTCGATCTGGCCACGCACGAACGAGCGGCGGAAGCCGCGCAGGCGATGCTCGCCGAGGAAAAACGGCGCCAGGAGGAAATCATCACCGTTTACTTCACGCCCTTGCTCATCGCGCTGGTCGCGGCCGTGGCTTGTCTGGTAGGCGTTGAGATGTCGTGGCGCACCCGCGCCGCGCCGGGGGTCGAGGCCGAGGCGACCACCAAGCTTGACCTGACTCCCAGCCCTTGGGTCAAGGTTTGGGGCCTGATGGTGATCTTGGCCACGGCACTCTTGTACTGCGCGTTTTTCTGACCCGGCCGTGAGTTGGGTGCCACTGGCGTCTCGCCAGTGCTGCCGGGAAAGCACGGGCAAGATGCCCGTGGCACCCGACAAAACAGCCTGGACAGACCACGAGCCCGCTATCCGCTCCGCTTCGGACGGTACAAGTCTGTTGCCGTGCCAAGATGCACTTCGGCGGCGCCGGCGAGCGTTTCGGAGAGGGTGGGATGGGGGTGGATCGAGTCGGCCACGTCGCGCGCGGACGCGCCCATCTCGATGGCCAACACGGCCTCGCTCACCAGATCGCCCGCCCCCAAGCCGACCATGCCGCAACCGATCACCCGCCCGCTGGCCGGGTCGATCAGCCATTTGGTCATCCCCTCGGTCCGTCCCACGGCCTGGGCCCTGCCGCTGGCCGCCCACGGGAACTGGGCGACCTCGATCTTTCGGCCCTCGGCCCGGGCCTCCGTCTCGGTAACGCCGGCCCAGGCGATCTCGGGATCGGTGAACACCACGGCCGGGATCGCCCGGGGGGCGAACACGGCCGGCTTGCCCCGCAGGGCTTCCACCGCCACCTTGCCCTCGTGCGTGGCCTTGTGGGCGAGCATCGGCTGGCCGGCCACGTCGCCGATGGCCAGGATGTGTGGGTCGGCGGTGCGCAGGCGGTCGTCGACGCGGATGAACCCGCCGTCGTCCACCTCGACCTTCGTGTTCTCCAGCCCCAACTCGGAGCTGTTCGGACGCCGGCCCACGGCGACCAGCACGCGGCTGAACCGCTGCACCTTGGGGTCCACGTCCCCCTCGAACGTGACCTCGATTGCGTCCTTCTTGCTGGCCGCGGAAACCACCTTCGTGCCCAGCCAGATGGCCTCGAACTGCCGCTTGAGCTTGTTGTGAAGCGGTTTGACCAGGTCGCGGTCGGCCCCGGGCAAGAGGCCGTCGGTCAGCTCGACCACGGAAACCCGGCTCCCCAGCGCGGCGTAAACGGTGCCCAGCTCCAAGCCGATGTATCCGCCGCCCACAACGAGCAGCGACTCGGGCACGTCGGCCAACGCCAGCCCGCCGGTGGAGTTCATCATGCGGTCGGTGGCGAGTTCCAGCGCGGGAATCGCGGTGGGCCGCGAACCGGTGGCCACGATGCAGTGCTCGAAGCGAAGGCGATCCTCCTCCAGGGGTTTGTCTGACACCGGCTCCAGCCGAAGCGTTTGGGAATCCTCGAACCGTGCCCGGGCACGGACCACTCGCACGTTGCGTTTCCGGCTCAGTTGCTTCAGCCCGCCGGAGAGCGTGGCGATGACCTTCTCCTTGCGGGCCCGCATGGCGTCGAGGTCGATTTTAGGGGGCGGGAACGCGACGCCCCAGTCGGCCAGGTGCTCGGCCTCGGCCATCGTCTTGGCCACGTGCAAGAGGGCCTTCGACGGGATGCAACCCCGCAGCAGACACACGCCGCCCAGCCGCGGCTCCAGATCGACCAGCGTCACTTGGGCGCCCAAATCCGCCGCCAAAAAAGCAGCCGCATACCCGCCCGGCCCACCACCGATTACCGCGAGTTGTGTTTCCATAATGCCAACCGAGATC